>JASDTM010000097.1:5558-6403 GCA_041891535.1 Clostridiaceae bacterium | reverse complement strand
CATTGGGGACAGTTCCCTACTCCTGATATTGCCAGAAAGACTTATCTGTTCAGAACAACAGGATTGGGAATTGCAAACCTGGCATCATTGTTAATGGCTTCAGGCATCCCATATGACTCAGATGAAGCAAGATCACTTGCAGGTGGAATAATGGGTCTTCTGACAGGCAGAAGCTATGCTGTTTCAGCGTTAATGGCAAAGGAAATAGGTACTTTTGATGCTTATGAGCTAAATAAGCCATATATGTTAAGAGTAATCAAAAATCATGCCATAGTTGCCGGTGCATACGAAGAACCACTTGATAACATTGGTTATACTCCTATTTATGTAGACCATGATATTTTAAAGTCACTGAATGAATCGAATATATCCACTGCTTTGAAGGAAGAATGGAAGGAAGCATATACTCTTGGTCAGGAATATGGTTATAGAAATGCCCAGGTTTCAGTAATAGCTCCAACAGGAACTATATCCTTTGCAATGGACTGTGCTGCAACTTCAATCGAACCTTTCTTCTCACATGTAGTTTATAAAAAGCTTTCAGGCGGAGGCTTCATGACAATAGCAAACCCGGTAATTGAAGAAGCACTGGAAAACCTTGGTTATACAAAGAAGGAAACAAAGGATATCATCGACTATATCTCAAGAGAAAAAGACGGAATGATTATCGATGGAAAGATAGAAGGAGCGCCTCATTTAAAGGAAGAACACTACCCTATTTTTGATACTGCAAATACCTGTGGAACCGGAAAAAGATTCATCCATCACAATGGCCATGTAAAAATGGTTGCTGCTTTGACTCCTCTTGTTTCAGGAGCAATATCAAAGACAGTTAACCTTCCTAA
>JASDTM010000097.1:4947-5548 GCA_041891535.1 Clostridiaceae bacterium | reverse complement strand
TAGAAGTCCTGCAAAAAATATTCCAATAGGATTTAACCTTCCTAAGAATGCAACAGTTGAGGACTTCAATGAAGTTGCAATCAATGCATGGAGATTAGGTGTAAAAGGAATTTCCTTATACAGAGATGGATCCAAGTTTGCACAGCCTTTAAACACTAGTCTTGATGAGGACCTTTCCAAGGTTGATTTAGATAACCTGGTTTACCCTGAGCTGTTAAAATATGCTAAAGAAGCCAAATCTTCCCTGGAACAAAACATTTCAAGAAGAAGCAAACCAGTTGGAATAAGATCTGGAAATACACATCCGGCTCAAATCGAAGATGTCAAAATATATACCACAGTAAACAGAGATCCAGAAGGCAATATTACCGAGATATACATAACAACTGACAGAGAAGGAACTTTGATTACGGGACTCTTAAACTCCTTGTCAAAGACAATCTCAGTCATGCTGCAGTATAGAATTCCGGCTAAGGATATTTCTAAGATGCTCCGTGGTCAGAAGTATGAACCATATGGATTCGTTTCAAGACATCCTTATATCAAGCATGTAACTTCGATATCAGATCTTATCTCTAAGATAATTGATATTGAAACCGGA
>JASDTM010000097.1:3859-4937 GCA_041891535.1 Clostridiaceae bacterium | reverse complement strand
AACCGGAGACTTTTCAAAGTGTCAGGTAAAACCTCAGGCAGATGAATTGGACAACTTCCATACAGTTTCCTATGAGAAAAAACATAAAAGAACTGAAGCTCCAAAGCTTCAGATGACAACCAGTTCAGCACCGGCTGCAGCACCTTATAGCGATACCAAAGCTTTAATAAAAGAAGCTGAACAAAATGGAGAAAAGCTATATGGTTCCACCTGCCCCAACTGCTCATCAACCAGAATGGTTATGAACGGTACCTGCAAGGTTTGTTTAGATTGTGGAACAACCACAGGTTGCTCATAAAATATAATCTCTATATAGAAACAAAAAAAATAATCCATGGCTTTACTTAAGCCATGGATTATTTTTTTAGCTATTTGCCCTTTTTAACATTGTCCTGCTTATTAGCATTTGCAGTAGTATCAGGTTTTTTAGCTCTGTTTGGTTTAGCTTTTGCTTTCATTACAACTTTCTTTGAATCTTTTGGGCTTTTGTCTTTTCTTCTTCTTACTTCAATAAACCACATGAAGCAGGACAAAGAAATTACCAATGGTATCAACTGCCACCAAGTATTTGGATAAGCACTGGATAATGCAAATGCAATTACAAAGGTTACTATGGCAATACCAAGCAACAGCCACTTATTAACATTTAACTTCTTAAGATAATAGATATTGGCCAGATTAAACCCTACTATTATTGCCAGGGCAATCAGGATCATAATTAAAATGTTAAGTATTGGAGATGATGTAAAAGTCAAAAATAATTCCCCCTTTTCTAGACATAAATACATTGTATTTAATTAGATAGTATTCTGCAACTATTAAATCAGAAAAAAAATAACCACAAAAATCTAAGCAAATGTAGTCCCATTGTTGATTTGTTAAAAACAAATCGATTTTCAGATGTATGTAATAACAATGTCATTTCACCTTATATTTGCATTTGATTTCTTTTATTCTAATCCTAATTTGAAGGCCTTAAAAAGAATCTATCCCGAAATGATACCCGTTTATTTTAAGAAATTAATAAAAAATATACTTAAAACACTTTACATTAAATTGAAAATGGATATAATTAAGT
>JASDTM010000097.1:3158-3849 GCA_041891535.1 Clostridiaceae bacterium | reverse complement strand
TAATATTCTGTCTAAATACTTATTTTACGTTGTTTAATTTTGAAATTGTTATAATATTTAAATTTTCGGAGGGAAAATAATGTCAGCAAGCGTGCAATTGGATGATCTGGATCTTCAAATTTTGGATATCCTAATAAAGGATGCGAGAACACCATATCTTGAAATAGCAAGAATATGTCATGTCTCAGGTGGTACTATTCATGTTAGAATGAAGAAAATGGAAGACCTTGGAATAATCAGAGGTACTAAAATACTGTTGGATATGTCCAAACTTGGTTATGATGTATGTTGCTTCATAGGTGTTTACTTAGATAAGACTTCTTCATTCCAGGATGCAGTTGGCGAAATGGGCAAGATTAAAGAAATAGTTGAGCTTCACTACACAACTGGTGATTATACTCTGTTTGCAAAGGTTGTTTGCAAAAACATAGCACATCTTCAGGAATTATTGTTAAACAGCATCAATCTAATCCCTGGCGTACAGAGAACTGATACTTTCGTATCACTTTCACAGCCACTTGACAGAAACGTAAGACTCTAAAATTTCAATTTTAAATATAATCAAACAATGGACCTCCAAACGGAGGTCCATTGTTTCTTTTGGATTTATCCCAATAACACAAATGTTATTTACTTTGATTAATCTGATTTACTCTTTCCATTTCTTTGCCAATCTTATTCATTGTCACTG
>JASDTM010000097.1:0-3148 GCA_041891535.1 Clostridiaceae bacterium | reverse complement strand
CTGTATGAATTACCTTCTCTTCTTCCTTTGGCAAGGATACTATATCCACTGGCTCTAAGAAGGATAAATATACTGTTTCACCGCTATGGAAATGTCCATCACTTTCAAAAACTTTAAAGGAATTGTCTATCATAACTGGTACAAAGGGACATTGAGCTCTTTGTGGGAGCTTAAAACTACCTTTTTGAAATTCTCTCATTGTATGGCTTTTGGATCTTGTACCTTCTGGATAAATAGCCGCATCCATACCATCTTCTCTTACTCTTCTGGCTGCTTCGTTAATAACTGTAATAGCTTCCCTTGGGTCTTCCCTGTCCAAGAAAATACATCCCATATGTTCCATCCATTTACCAAATACAGGCCACTTTTTAAGTTCAACCTTTGCCACGAAAACAGTTGGTCGTAATGTTCTTGTAAGAAGAACTACCACATCAAAAATTGACTGGTGGTTGCCTATATAAACAAAATTGGTATCCTTTGGCAGGTTCTCTTCACCTTCTACAATAACCTTGGTATCTGTGACCCTTAATATATCATTACAATGCTTTTTAGTTACTTTGTAAGCATATTCCCTGGCTGCTTTTATACCTTCGTTCTTAAGTACCCTTCTATAAGGAAACTCATTTAAGGCAAGCTCTAAAAAGTAAGGTGCATATTTTAAAACAGAAATTATAGTTCCCATAATTCTCCTATTCATTGATTATTTCTATGTTTTCATCCATTTATGTTTGAAACAAGTCATGGACGAAATAATTATATCATATGCGACTACAGCATTATCATTTTTTAACGATCATCAAAAGATTCTTGTGCTGAATATTTATTGGGAGAATACATGGAGAAACAAAAGCATGGCAGTAAACTACTATCATTTTTTAAAGATTCTTTTTTTAAGATAAAAACCAGAATTAAAGCTAAACTATTATTCCAATTTTTAAACTGGAAGCTGGGCTCTACTTTCTATAAACTCATTACAGTAATATTATTGATTATGTTTTTGATGGTTTCAGGAGTAGTTCTTACCAATCCAAGAACCAGAAGAATTATTTTCTCTGGAAATAATGAGGTATATAAAAACTTAAATCTAATCTTGAACAAAGACACTGTAAAGATACATATGATTGACTGCGGCCAAGGGGATTCAATTCTTCTTGAAGTTTTGGATAAAGTAATTATGATAGACGCCGGACCTCCGGGTTATGAAAGTAAAATATCGAAGTACATTTCTTCAATATCTGATAGAATAGACATTTTAATTCTAACCCATCCCCATGGGGATCATATAACGGCTGCTCCAATAATAATGGCTCAATTTAAGCCTAAAGTTGTATTTTTAAGTCATGATACTCTTAATGACCCAATTCTTGATGAAGTTAAAACTTTAGCTGCTATGTCAAACACACTCGTTAGACACAATGAAAAAGGAACAAGTATTAATCTTGGAGAGAAGATTCTATTGGAATGTATTCATCCCGAGCCTATCAAGTATTCAAACATCAATAATTACTCAGGTGTTTATAGATTGAAATATTTGGATGAATCCTTTTTATTCTTGGGAGACTTGGAGAAAGATATTTTTCCAGCCATATATTCAAACAATAGTATTGATATAGACTTTCTTAAAGCTGGTCATCATGGTTCAGATACTTCAATGAATGAGGAATTCTTGGATAAAACCAGCCCTAAGTTCATCGGGATAAGCGTTGGATATAAAAATCTTTTTAAACATCCATCTGACAAGGTAAAAAATCTATTGGAAGCATTTAATGTTCCCTATTCAAGAACAGATCTACATGGAACAATAGTTATAACGAGCAACGGCAAAAGAATTTTACACAATTGATTTTTATTGGTTGTTTGACTAGATTTTTCAATAATGTATAATATTATTAATGAGATTCCGGCATGACCCGGAATTTTTTAACGAGGTGTAGAAAATGAAAATCAGAACCAGATTCGCCCCTAGTCCTACGGGGTATATGCATATTGGAAATTTAAGAACCGCTCTGTATGAGTATCTCATTGCAAAACATAGTGGTGGTGACTTTATCCTAAGAATTGAGGATACGGATCAGGAAAGATTCGTTGAAGGCTCTATAGATATTATTCTAAGATCTTTAAAAGTAGCAGGTATGGATTATGATGAAGGCCCTGACAAGGACAAGGGATTTGGTCCCTATGTACAGTCAGAAAGACGTGACATCTATAAAAAATACGCTGAAGAGTTGGTTGGAAAAGGTGAAGCCTATTACTGCTTCTGTGAAAAAGAAAGATTGGATCTTTTAAGAGAACACGCTGAAGCATTGAAAAGACCATATAAATATGACAAGCATTGCTTGCATCTGTCAAAAGAAGAAATAGATGAAAACATTAAAGCAGGAAAACCTTATGTCATCAGACAAAATAATCCAACAGAAGGTACAACTACTTTTGAAGATGCTATTTATGGAAAGATATCTGTAGAAAATTCCGAGCTCGAGGATATGGTTCTTTTAAAGAGCGATGGATATCCAACATATAACTTCGCCAATGTTGTTGATGATCATTTAATGGAAATCAGCCATGTTGTAAGAGGGTCAGAGTATTTATCTTCTTCCCCTAAATATAACAGGCTCTACGAAGCATTTGGATGGGAAGTACCCGTATATGTACACTGCCCACCAATAATGAAGGATTCACAGAATAAACTATCTAAGAGAAGCGGAGATGCATCTTTCTTCGACCTTATAGACAAAGGATACTTACCAGAAGCAATTTTAAACTACATTGCTCTTTTAGGATGGAGTCCTGGAACAAATGACGAAATTTTCTCCAAGGATAAATTAATTGAAATATTTGATTACAATAAAATCAACAAATCCCCAGCTATATTCGACCCGGAAAAGCTTAAATGGATGAACGGAGAGTATTTAAAAGCAATGTCTCCTGAAAAATTCCATGAAACTGCCCTTCCATTCATAAATGAAATTACAAATGGAACAGACTTGGATACAAATAAGATTGCCGATGTACTCCATGACAGAACAACAGTATTAACTGACATACCTGGTCAGATTTCATTCTTGAGAAGCTTACCTCAATATAGTACTGATATGCATGTTCATAAGAAAATGAAGACAACAAAGGAAATAGCTTTAAAGTCCTTGGA
>JASDTM010000096.1:0-2717 GCA_041891535.1 Clostridiaceae bacterium | reverse complement strand
TAGTCCCTTGGATACCTACCTTCATAGAAGGGACTATAAACACCGTCGCCTTGTCATTGATATCAGTCGTACTCGGGCTCATGCTCGGACTAATAGCTGTATTGATGAAAAGAAGCCATCATTCGCCATTAAGGTGGATTGGTGCAGCATATACACAGGTAATCAGAGGAACACCAATGATTCTTCAATTGTTCATCTGGTTATATGCCCTCCCAATGATTGGAATTAAATTCCCCAACATACCAATCCTGGGAGATGTATATGGCTCAAGGGAATTCATAACAGCTGCACTGGCACTTGGAATAAATTCCGGAGCGTATGTATGTGAACTGTTAAGAGGCGGACTTGATTCCATTGAAAAAGGACAGATGGAGGCAGGAAGATCACTGGGGCTTACAAGAGGCCTTACAATGAGATATGTAATTCTTCCACAGGCTGTCAAAGTAGTTTTACCTGGACTTGGAAATGAATTTATACAAATGATAAAAGAATCTGCAATAGTATCAACGGTGGGAGTATTTGATGTCATGTACACAAGTAACATTGTAAAGGCAGCCACCTACTCAGTATTTGAACCATTGATAGTAATCGCACTGATATATTTCTTACTTACAACAATAACTACCTCATTACTGGGAATACTTGAAAGGAGACTTAAAACCGATGCTTAAAACAATAGATTTAAAAAAGGACTTCGGTACACTTAAGGTACTTCAAGGGATAACAACTACAATATCCAAGGGGGAGGTGGTAGCGTTGATCGGGCCTTCAGGCTCCGGAAAATCGACGTTTCTAAGATGTCTTAACTTTACTGAAGTTCCAACATCAGGTGAGGTTTGGTTCAAGGGTCAGAAATTATCTGACAGGGAGGATTCCACTTTTAACATCAATGATTTAAGAGCCCATATGGGAATGGTCTTCCAACACTTCAACCTGTTTCCTAATATGAATGTACTTCAAAATATCACTTTGGCTCCGATAAAGGTTAAAAACATGAACCCTAAGGATGCAGAGTTCATTGCTGATACATTACTTCAAAGGATAGGACTTTCAGATAAAAAATATGCTTTTCCTTCACAGTTGTCAGGAGGCCAGAAGCAGAGGGTTGCCATTGCGAGGGCTTTAGCCATGGAACCTGATGTTATGCTCTTCGATGAACCGACTTCAGCACTTGACCCTGAAATGGTCAAGGAGGTTTTAATGGTTATAAAGGATTTGGTCAAAGAAGGTATGACAACTGTCATAGTAACTCATGAAATGGGCTTTGCCAAAGATATATCATCCAGGGTCATATTCATGGACCAGGGCGTAATCGTGGAAGAAGGTACCCCGGATGAGGTTCTCTCCCACCCTAAGGAACAAAGGACCCAGGTTTTCTTGAACAAGGTAACATATTGAAAAAAGTAAACTTGGTAAGTTAATCGAAAATATAATATTTAAAAATTACGAGAGGTGTAAAAATGTTCAACAAAAAAATAACTGCAATACTGCTGGCAGGTGCAATGGTGTTTACCGCCTGTGCATCAAATACAACTACAACAACCGGAGCCAAATCCGGAGAACAGACCGCTGATAAATTATCTAAAATTAAAAGCGCCGGAAAAATTGTCCTTGGTACTTCACCTGACTATCCACCACAGGAATTCTACATACTAAATGCAAAGGGCGAAAAAGAAATAGTTGGTTCAGATATTTCGCTTGCAAAAGCAATTGCAGATAAAATCGGAGTCAAATTAGAAATAAAAGCTACAGATTTCCAGGCTGTTATATCCAACATTCAGGCTTCACAGGTTGATATGGGTATTTCAGGTTTCTCAAGAACTGAAAAAAGAGCTGCCATGATGGACTTCTCTGATGGTTATGCACAAGAATCAGACAATGGTTGGCAGGGTCTTATGATCAGAAAAGAGGATCAGGGAAAATACAAAAATCTTGATGATGTAAAAAAAGCCAAGCTGAAACTCGGAAGCCAGGCAGGTTCAATTCAGTATGAAATGGCTTCAAATCTAACCGATGAAACTAAAATAAAACAGATGGGTACCCTGGATGCATTGGTATTGGCACTTAACGCAAAAGACATTGATGCAGTTGTTATCTCAACAGACAATGCTACAAATATGCTTAAAACCTTCAGTGACCTTATGATATTGGACAAGGAGAACTTCAACCTTGACCCAGAAGATTTCTACGGTGTCAATGTAATAGGTCTTCCTAAATCAACTAATGGGGACAACAAGACTCTTCTTGATGTAATCAATGAAGTAATCAAAGAGGCAAAGGCCAACGGTAATTTCGAAAAATGGAGAAATGAAGCATTGGAACTTGCTAAGCAGGAAGTTACACCATGATCCTGAAGGATATTATAATTAAGTCAGTAGATGACAATGTTGGCACCTACATGAATCTGGTTCAAAAGCTATATGATAATCCAGAGCTTGGAAATGAAGAATTCTTTGCTCAAAAGACCTTGAGTGAGTATTTATCATCAAAGGGCTTTGAAGTTGAAACAGGTAAAGTTGTTCCTACTGATTTTGTAGCTTACTATGATTCAGGTAATCCTGGTCCTAAAATAGCATTTATGTGTGAATATGATGCCCTTCCAGAAGTCGGCCATGGCTGCGGACATAATTTAATTGCAGGTATTGGAGTCGCAGCAGGAGAAGCTTTAAAAGCAGTCATCAATGAAACCGGTGTTATAGTATATGTCATTTGAACAC
>JASDTM010000095.1:0-2752 GCA_041891535.1 Clostridiaceae bacterium | reverse complement strand
ACTGCCAGTAGCGCTACTCCAACATCTGCAAATATGGCTAGCCAAATATTTTCTTTAAAGAGTAAGCTGTATGCCATTATTACTACTTTAAACCCAACAGCCATAATAATGTTTTGCATAACAACGGAGTTTGTAAGTTTTGATATCTTCATTGCCAATGGAATCTTCATTAAAGAGTCATCCATCAATACTACATCAGATGCCTCAACTGCAGCCTCTGAGCCGATGGAGCCCATGGAAATGCCAATATCTGCCATTTTAAGTACTGGTGTATCATTTAACCCATCTCCTGCAAAAGCAGTAATTCCGCCCTTTGGAGTCAATTTCTTCAAATTTTCAAATTCTGCGACCTTATCCTGAGGCAGCAGCTCTGCCCTGTGTGATGTCATTCCCGTTTCTTCTGCAACTTTTGTAACTATTGATTTTGAATCCCCTGAGAGCATAATGACATTTTCCACTCCCATGGATTTCATTAACTGAACAGCTTTTTTGCTGTCATCCTTGATGACATCTTCTATTCTTACAGATCCAAGATATTCTGGTTCAGACGAGCCCCTTGACCTTCTTGCTATATATACCACCGTGCCTTCTTTTGGGTTTAGTGATATTCCAAGTTCATTCATCATTTTGACATTACCGGCATAAAGTACATCTTCATTGGTTAAAGTGGATATTATACCCTTACCCCTAATTTCCTCTGAATGAGACAATTCTCCCCTGTCTAAATCCTGCACCATGTCTGTGATTGATTTTGCAATGGGATGAGGCGAGTCTATTTCTGCCAATGCTGCAAGCTTAATTAAAGTGTCTTTATCTATACCTTCTGATGGAATAATTTCAGTTACTTTAAAACTACCCTCTGTTACAGTACCAGTTTTATCCAAGACAATTGTCTTGATGTTTCTGATTTCTTCCAAGAAGTTGCTTCCCTTCACCAAAATGCCGTTTTTAGATGCCAGTCCAATTCCACCGAAGAATCCCAGAGGGATTGAAATTACCAATGCACAGGGACAGCTTATAACCAAGAATACAAGTCCTTTCCTGATCCATAGAGAAAATGGCTGACCTAATATCAACGGAACTATAAAAGCTACAATAAGAGCCATGAAAACTACTATTGGAGTATATACCCTGGCAAATTTTGTAATGAGCTTTTCAGTCTTTCCCTTCTGCGATGATGATTTTTCAACCAATTCCATTATTCTTGAAACAGTACTTTCACTGAAAGGCTTAGTTACTTTAATCTTAATGAGTGAAGTTAAGTTAACTGACCCTGATAATATTTCATCACCAGATGTTACCTCCCTTGGCAGTGACTCACCTGTGAGTGCCTTCGTATCCAATTGGGAGCTTCCTGAGATTACAATGCCATCCAAGGGGATTCTTTCTCCCTGCTTTACTACAATAACATCTCCAGGAACTAATATATCCGGCTTAACCCTTATCAGTTCACCGTTTTCTTCAATGTTTGCATAGTCAGGTCTAATATTAATAAGATCCTTAATACTCTTTCTTGACCTGTCCACTGCCAGGTCCTGAAGATATTCGCCAGTCATGTAAAAAAGCATGACACCCACAGCTTCAGTATATTCACCAAGATAAACCGCGCCAAATGTTGCAATGGTCATGAGGAAGTTCTCATCCATGAACTGGCCCGATTTCATATTCCTAACAGCACTCAGTACTATATCGTACCCAGAAATTACATATGCAAGTAAAAGCATGATCTTAGAAATATCACTGGGTACAAACAAGGAAAAAATAAACAATGCAAAAGACACTATAATCTTAAGCAGACTGAATTTTAACCTTGTCATGCCGAAGATTAAATGTTCATCTTCATCACCGTGGTGATGGTGTCCATGTTCTTCATCTGCATGGTGTTCAATCTTTTTATCTATACTTAAAACTCTGACATGTGGCTCATATTTTGCCACTACTTTTTTTGTATTTATATTTAATTCGTCATAACCTATGACTTTTGCATCATGATTGATGTATAAAAGCTCATTGTTAAGATCAATTACTGCTTTTTCAATACCATTTATCTTAACCAGCTCATTTTCTATCTTCATGGCACAATTGCCTCAGGTCATATCCGTCAATTTAAAAATAGTTTCAACCATTATGACAAATATCCTCCCGGTCAAATCAATTCAGAGTTAAACACTCTGTTATCACTTATATAATAATACAAGAAGCGCATAAGTTCATGGGTTACATACATTTGCATACCTTTTGCAACAGTTGTCCTAGTAATGTATAATTTTAATAGCCACAGGAGGATTTTTTATGAGTAAAATTCTTGTCATAGAAGATGAAGTTTCAGTTTTGGAAGCAATAGAAGCTTATCTTAAAAAAGATGGATATGAAGTTAAATGCGCCACAAGAGGATATAAGGGATTGGAACTATTCGAAAATGAAACCTTCGATTTGGTTATATTGGATTTAATGCTCCCAGATATCTCCGGTGAAGAAATATGTAAGAAAATAAGAGAAACAAGTTCAGCATATATTTTCATGCTGACTGCTAAATCTTCTTTGGAAGAAAGGATTAAGGGTCTGGAGATTGGTGCTGATGAGTACCTTGTTAAGCCACTCTCACCAAGAGAACTCATGGCCAGGGTAAATGCACTGTTCAGAAGGTTAAATGAGCCTGTGACTAATCCTAATTCAAATGAATATGATAATGGCAATCTGATCATAGATAAAGAAATACGTGAAGTCATAGTCTAGGGAGAAGAAATACAGC
>JASDTM010000094.1:0-2775 GCA_041891535.1 Clostridiaceae bacterium | reverse complement strand
GCCCCTGACTATGATGACTGGGATTTAAACGGAGACCTTTTATTCTACAACCCAGTTTTAGATGATGTTATTGAATTATCTTCCATGGGTATCAGAGTTGATGAAGAAGCATTGTTAAGACAATTGAAAATTAAAAACCAGGAGTACAAATTGGAGCTTCCATTCCACTCAGCACTAGTTAAAGGCGAGCTTCCGCTAACATATGGTGGTGGAATCGGTCAAAGCAGAATTTGTCAGATACTACTCAGAAAATACCACATTGGTGAGGTACAGTGCTCAGTCTGGCCACAGGAAATGATTGCAGAACTTAAGGAAAAAGGAATAGAATTACTATAGTCCATACTCTAAGGATTAAAGACTTGATTTACAAATTTTCGTGGAGGTGAATTAAATGCTTTATTTTGGCAGTGACTACATGGAGGGAGCTCATCCCCTTATTTTAGATAAGTTAGGTGAAATTAATTCAGATAAGAATACTGGATACGGGCTTGATGGATATTGCGAAAAAGCAGCAGAAAAGATAAAAAAAGCCTGTGGGCTGGAATCAGGTGAAGTATATTTTCTTGTTGGAGGCACCCAGGCAAATATGGTGGTAATATCCTCATTGCTAAGGCCTTATGAGGGAGTAATTTCAGCAAAATCTGGACATATAAGTGTACATGAAGCCGGAGCCATTGAAAATTCAGGACATAAAGTAATCACCTTCAATGATCCAAATGGTAAAGTATCTGCACAAGCTGTTAAAGAATATATGACTGACTTTTTAAATGATGAAACTCATCCTCATATGGTTCAGCCAGGCATGATCTATATCTCCCATCCAACTGAATATGGGACCCTTTATACAAAAGATGAAATTTCTGATTTAAGGAATGTGAGTAAAGAATATGGGTTGAAGCTATATATGGATGGAGCAAGACTTGGATATGGATTGGCTGCTGAATGTTCTGATGTAGATCTCCCCTTCATTGCTTCAAATGTTGATGCCTTCTATATCGGTGGGACCAAGGTGGGAGCCCTCTTCGGAGAAGCAGTTGTATTCCCGAATCCCACAATAGTACCAAAATTTTTCACATCAATTAAACTAAATGGAGCACTTTTAGCTAAAGGCTGGCTCCTGGGAGTGCAGTTTGATACCTTGTTTACAGATGATTTATACCTTAATATTTCAAAACATGCCATAAAACAAGCCATGAGAATAAAAAGTGCATTGATTTCAAAGGGCTATACGCTCTTCATAGATTCGCCTACAAATCAGCAGTTCATAGTAATAAAAAACACTGAACTTGAAAAACTGGATGGCAAAGTATCCTACAGTTTCTGGGAAAAGTATGATGAAGAAAACACTGTAATTCGATTAGTCACAAGCTGGGCCACCTCCCCTTCAGATGTTGACAAGCTAATAGAACTGTTATAGAAAAGATATCTATAAAAATGACACCGGTTTTTTCCGGTGTCATTTTAGTATTTATCTGACTTCTTTGCCATCCTTGTCCTTGAGTATAAATCCTTTTTGTTCCTCTTGAACAGTTTTACCTTTATCCTCAGATTTTTTATAGTCTGAAGGACTAAACTCAGGAATCTTACCCTTATACTTGGAAAGCTCGGTTTTCATTAATTTCATAACTTCTTCAGGAAGCAGCTTATGACCCTTATATTCTTCAGATGCCACTACCTTCATGACATTTATATAGGCATAGGCAAGTGCTGTTGTAATACCGGCTGCTGTAGTGCCGGAAATCAATCCTGTGGCTATTGTTCCAGCTCCGGGTATCAGTTTTAAAAGATTTGTCACAACATATCTTCCGGTTACTACTGCACCACCTACTCCTGCAGCGGCAGATACAACTGATGTCAGCATAGCCTTGTCATAGGTCACTCCGAATATACTTGTTATCTTTGCAATCATAGTCAATTGTGAGGCTGAGATAATCGGTGCATCTGCAAATGGAATAGGAACAAACCCAACAAGGAATGTCTCATATGTGTACCTTTTTGCTCAGTGGGTGGCTATTTCAGCTTTTTTATCTATTTCCACCTTTTGGGCGTTTATAAAAGAATATCCAGTCTCCTCCGATATGACTTCATAGGTGATTTTAACCAATTCCTTAAGCCCGAAGGATTTAATTTTAAAAGCACCAAAATTGTAATCCTTGGATAAAACTCTTATAACTCCGGAAATTCTTAAGCCTTGATTTTCAATGTATTTTTTTAATTCCTCTGAGGATTCCTCATGTATGGATAAAGTCAGGACGACAATTACCGGAACCTTAATGCTTAGCTCTTTTATCCAATCAATTTCAGCCTCTTCGACTCTGTTTGAGGCTGCGTTTATACAGTACCATATTGCGTGGATCTTATCTTTTTCCCCAAGATTGGAGAGTCTCACAAGCTCATCATTTATTTCTGTCTGAACCTTTTTTTGAGAGGATCCAGACAGTTCCAAACCCTTTGTATCGTATATGACTATTGGTATGTTATCCTTGGTAATTTTCTGAAGGTGTTCCGTAACTGGCTTTCCTATTCCCGTAGTTGCAAGTTCTTCTCTGAATATGCTGTTTATTAGTGTACTTTTGCCAACACCTGTCTTACCAATGATCATTATGTTCATTGGTACCATTTTATCTATTTCTTCATCTGTCTTTCTCAAGACATCAGAGATTATGGCAGGAGTTGGTATGCCACGTCCTGCAGCTTTGGTTTTATTACTTTTTAACAGGTCAAGTGGGTTTATAGTTGGAAGTTTCAATAAAATCACCTCAAATCAATAATACT
>JASDTM010000093.1:0-2824 GCA_041891535.1 Clostridiaceae bacterium | reverse complement strand
CACCTTCAACATTATCCAAAATCCATTTTATTTTAGTCCCGGAAAAATATGCATCCACAGGTAGTCCGGTGGTTTTTCTGATATATTCTTCAAAGCCCCTTTCCTTTAAATCCTCACAGATTTTTGAAGTTCTTCTGCACTGCCATACTATGGCGTTATAAATTGGTACCCCAGTTCTTTTATCCCAAAGTACAGTGGTTTCTCTTTGGTTTGTTATGGCAAAGGCATCAACCGAATCAACAGGTATGGAGGATTTTGCCATAGCTTCTGCAATGACAGAATATTGACTTGCCCAGATATTCATGGGATCATGTTCAACCCAGCCCGGCCTTGGATATATTTGCGGGAATTCTCTTTGTGCCATGGAAACTATTTTGTATTCCTGATTGAATATTACTGCCCTTGAGGATGTTGTTCCCTGATCTAAGGCTATGATATATTTCATCGACTTTCCTCCTAGCTTTCTTTCTTCTTGCTGTTTTCTTTTACTATCCGCCCCACAATATGTTCATATCCGTTTTCTCCATGAGGTATCAAACAATCTGAACAATCCTTTATCCCGTTAAAAAGTTTATTGTTACCCCCGCAGTCCTCTAAAAAATAGAGCGGACAATAACAAAAAAGACAGTTGAAGTCTCCTTTTGCATTTTTATGACATGGAAAGTACTCACATTTATCATTGGAGAAAAACTTATAATTATTTTCTTTCACTTTAGGGTCTCCCTTTCATTTCATTATCTAGATTATATCAAAAATAGTGTGCTACAATGACTAGTACGGAGGAATAACCATGGCTAAAACAAACACCGGATCAAAAACCATAGCCGAAAACAGAAAGGCATTCCATGACTATTTCATTATTGAAGAATTTGAGGCAGGCATTGAACTTGTGGGCACTGAAGTAAAGTCCATAAGAGGCGGCAGGGCAAATCTTAAAGATAGTTATGCAGATGTTATTAATGGAGAGGCTTTTATAATCAATATGCATATATCCCCCTATGAAGAAGGAAACAGGTTCAATGTTGAACCAAGAAGAAATAGAAAGCTTCTTCTCCATAAGAATGAAATTCTGAAGCTTCATCAAGCGTCTTCAAGGGAAGGTGCAACACTTGTACCTTTAAGGCTTTACTTTAAAAACGGCAGAGTCAAAGTTGCTCTTGCAATTGCCAAGGGTAAGAAAATCTATGACAAGCGTGATGACTTAATTGAAAAAGCTCATAAAAGAGACATGGACAGAGAGTTTAAGGAAAGACAAAAGTATTGAAGAGAATATCTTCTGCTTTTGTCTTTCTTTTTCAAATATATACCAAATTAGTTTCGTCTTTTAATTCAGGTGCAAGTCTAAAATATTTTCAAGGATGCAGTCTGGAAGGAATTCAAGTATGCCCTTCTGTCAGATGGGGTCCTGGATAAGGTAAAAGCATATCTTTCGTCTTCTTTGTAAACTAATTTAAAGTGAGATCCTTTTTCATATATTTCAAACCCCATGTCTTTTAGTTTTCTTCTGGTCTTTCTATCCATTTCCTCATTTTGTCGAAGGACCTCCTTAAGTTCATCCCTGATTTTATCCTTAACTCCAATTTTCTTGTTCTCTTTAATAATTGATCTTAAAACGTGGTATTTTCTTGATTCTCTGAGATTAGGATCAGACTCTGTCCTTTTTATTTCATCAGAAATTAAATCGAGGAGAAAATCCCTTATTTCACCGCTGCAAAGCTCATTTTCCCCCAGGACAAGCTGGATAGATGCTTTATTATTTTTTGAATCTTCCACATCTTTTTCAACATTTTTACTCATTTCCACACTCTGATATTTTATTCTGTTATTTCTACATTTTGTCAATTAAATCTCTCCTTAAGTTTAAATCAGTCAAATTATTCCACAAAATATGGAATTCAATACAAATAAGGGAAGATTTATTGAATGTCTAAAGAAAAATACGACTCATATAAAATATCAGTCTGTGATAGAATTATTCAGTAATCTTAATATTAAGTAATTTATCATATGGAGGAAGCTTAAAAATGCCAAAATTTGAATTAAATACACAAAAATGGATAAATGTTGGTGCCTTGTTTTTATTGTTAATGGTTACATGGGGCATTACCTTTAACAGCAGTGGTATGTATACTGCACCTGTTCAGGCAACTTTAGGAGTTGAAAGAAGCGAAATCCTTATGACATATACCTACAGAGGGATAGCCATGGTTTTAGGAACCATATTAACAGGTATTCTTCTGAAGAAATTCAAGGTTCTGACAATAATGAGAGCCGGAGGCTTGTTGTTATTCATCAGTTATTATCTGATGTCCAAAATAACTTCCCTTCCTCAGTATTTCATAGTTTCATCAGTCCATGTCCTTGCAACAACAATGGCTGGTTTTATTCCAGTATCCATTGTTATAAGAGATTGGTTCGGCAAAAAGAGCGCAACAGCTCTGGGTCTTGCATTCATGGGTTCAGGCTTTGGAGGAATGCTTTTTAATATATTGGGTGGAAAGCTGATATCCGGCAGAGACTGGCGTTTTGCAGCATCTGTTATATCGTTTATTATCATTACATGTGTAATTATTAGTATTTTTATATTGGTTAAAGAACCACCAGTTGGATATGTACCTGAAGGTGAAGAAGTAAATACGGGAGATGGTGCAGCACAGGTTAGTGGAATAATGCTGTCTGACGCCATGAAAAAACCTTCTTTCTGGCTTCTTGCATTATCTTTGTTCATTTTATCCATTTCAATAAACTCAATAATAAACAACGTATCCCCTGCCCTTGTAGAACTTGGATATACCATTGAATACGCATCTACAATCACAGGTAT
>JASDTM010000092.1:0-2824 GCA_041891535.1 Clostridiaceae bacterium | reverse complement strand
CCATGAACAAGTGCCCTATGAAGTAGGTTAAATTGGTAAAATGCGGAAAATTGAAAGAATATATAACTTTTACAATGGATGCCAAAACCCCACCGAAAAGCCCCCAGTATACACTTATGGATTTCACCTTAAAGTTTCCGGTAGCCAGAGCAATCAGTATAGAAATTATGGCAGTTCTACATATATATAGTGGCAGACCGTCTCCCCAGGTAAAGGTGCCTGCCAGGAAGTACCAGGTATATTGGGAAATCTGTTCTAAAAGCAAGATTGCAAATATGAGCTTTTTAACTTTTTTTCCTTCTTCCATTTTCAGGTGCTCTTTATTTAAAACAATAAGAAGAATACCTAAAATCATTATACCCAAAATCAAAAAATGAATCGGAGTAAAAAGCTTAAAAACGTATCCGTCAAATTGTCCTCTAAAAAAATATTTCAAATCATTCATATATATGTCCTTAAATAGTAACCCCAGTTGTGTAAATTTCCAATGGTCTCTTTTTTGTCTTTATGTTTCTTTAATAAGTTATGTTTCTTCAATAAGCTATGTTTTATTAATGTATAAAAGCTTCGCCTGATTTATTAATGCCCACGCTTTCGCCTGTTTTGGTTTAACTAAAGCTATTACTTAAAAATCAAAGGCTGCTCTTTAAATATACAGTCAATACATTAAGAATATATTAGAAAGTTCACTAAATTATCCTTTTAAATCCGGACAAGGAACATGCAGCTTGAAGCTGCATGTGATTTTTAATATTCAACTTTCTCAAGAATCAAGCCTTTGGCAGGGGCTACCTTGCCGGTTTTTTTTCTGTCTCCTGATTCCAATGCATCAGAAATGTCTTTTATATTCTTAGTTCCATTTCCCACTTCTATCAAGGTCCCCATTATGATTCTCACCATGTTATATAAAAAGCCGTTACCCTTTATTGTCATGACAATATCTTGTTTTTCTTTTTCAAGCTCAAGCTCATATATGGTCCTAACTGTATCTTTAACAGCTGTACCAGTTGATCTAAAAGCTTTAAAATCATGGGTGCCAATGAAGAGCTTTGCTGCATCAGCCATTTTATCAAAATCAGGATTTGTTTTTTCTGTGTGTCTGTATCTCCCGCCTATTGGTAAATCCATGGTTCCTAATGTAAATCTATAAGAATAGGTTTTACTTTTAGCATTCTTTCTTGAGTTGAAATCCATGGGAACTTCCCCTGACCATTTAACCCTTATATCACTTGGAAGTAAATTGTTTAAAGGATGCAGAATTCTATCTGGTGGGATTGTAGTATTCGTCTTAAAATTCAGAGTGTAGTTTCTAGCATGCACTCCTGCATCAGTCCTGGAGCAACCTGTCACCCTTAAAGCTTCTCCGGTGACCTTTCTAATTGCATCCTCCATGACATCCTGCACGGTCCTTTGGTCTTTTTGTGCTTGGGACCCTTTAAAATCAGTGCCGTCATATTCAATAATCAGCTTTATATTGACCCTGGATTTAGATTCATCGTTCTTCATCAAGCTATCCTTGCTCATTTACGGAAGACTGAATCTTTTCAGTCCAACAATGATTATCAGGGCAAAGAATAAAATGAACACAGCAAAAGCAACAAAATCAAGCTTTGTGTACTTAAGCTCCTTCATCCTTGTTCTTCCCTCTCCGCCTCTGTAGCATCTGGCTTCCATAGCCATGGCTAAATCCTCGGCTCTTCTGAAGGAGGATATGAACAGCGGTACAAGCAGTGGTACAAGGCTTTGAGCTTTTTTGATTATATTTTTTGAATCAAAGTCAGCTCCCCTTGCTTTTTGAGCCTTCATTATCTTTTCAGTTTCATCCATCAAGGTTGGTATGAATCTTAATGCTATACTCATCATCATTGCCAGTTCATGGGCAGGGACTCCGATTACAGCAAATGGCTTAAGCAGCCTTTCAATACCATCTGTAAGCTCAATTGGTGAAGTGGTCAAGGTTAAAAGTGAGGTACCCATAATAAGGAATATAAGCCTAAGTGTCATAAATATGGCCAGCATTATTCCTTCTTTATATATCTTGATTATCCAGAATTGAACCAGCGGCTCTCCCTGGCCTGAAGTTATGAAAAGGTTCAGTATGGCAGTGAAGGTCACTAGCATAATTACCGGTTTTAACCCTTTATACAAATAGGAAAGCTTAAGCTTTGATAAGTAAATGACCAGGAGTATGAAGAGGAACACTATGGCATAACCTGTAAAGTTCTTTACGAAGAACAGTGCAGCGATAAATGCCAGAGCCAGGATTATTTTGGTTCTTGGGTCCAGCTTATGTACACAGGATTCTCCAGGTATATACTGACCTATGGTAATATTTCTAGCCATTTAGCTCACCTCCTCCAAATATTCTCTCTATTTCGGCGGCGGCTTCCTCTACCTTTATAACATCCTCTCTCACAGGGAAACCTGCTTCTTTCAAGGATCTCATAAGATAGGTAACCTGAGGTGATGCCAGTCCCATTCTTTCAATATTATCTATATCACTGAAAATATTCCTTGGTGTATCCATTTTTATAAACTTAGCTTTACTCATGACAATGACTAAATCTGCAATATCTGCCACATCCTCCATGGAGTGGGATACTAAAATTGTGGTCATTTTATAGTTATTATGAAGCTTCTTTATCTGTTTTAATATTTCGGTTCTGCCTTTTGGATCCAGACCTGCGGTTGGTTCATCCAGAATCAATACCTCAGGTTCCATGGCAACAACACCTGCAATGGCTACCCTTCTTTTCTGTCCTCCGGATAATTCAAACGGAGATTTTTCCTTATCCCTTTCAAAATCCATACCAACAAGCTCTAT
>JASDTM010000091.1:17693-18448 GCA_041891535.1 Clostridiaceae bacterium | reverse complement strand
AAGCTATTATGAAGTAGATGGAGTTCCAGTAGTTATAAACCAGTTCACTTCCAACAGAGATGTCTGGAGAAATATTCAAGATGTTTATAAACCAAAGGAAACGGGTTTAAAAACACAGATTAATGAAACCACAGTTGATTATGACAAAGCCAGGACATCCTTCAGAAATGCTTTGGACAAGGTCATTAAAAAACGTGAAATGATATTAAACGACTATAGAATAACCTATTCCTACCAGGATACCTTAGAAAAGGTTAATTCATCCAGCTTTAAAAAGGACGAACTTAAAATAAGAGTGGAGTCCATTGAAGCCACCAAGGATTTTAAAGAGGCTGAACTTAATAACAAAAAGGGTGAGATCGACTCACACCTTGGTAATATGAGAGTCCAGGAAGACAAGCTAGGATTCTTTAAAAAGTATTTTACCTTCTTCTTTAAAAATGATCCTGATGTTATAAAGTATCAGGAAATGGAAGTTAAAAGAGATGCATTAAAGGAAGAGGTTGAAGAAACAAACAGAGACCTTAATAAAATACTTAACGAGTACCATAACCTGTCTGAAGAACTTGCTTTCAACGAAGATGAGTACAAGGAAAGAAAGGCATACCTTGAAGAATCCTTGGAAAAGATTAACACCTATAAAGAAAAATATGGAGCAGGATTTACAGACGACGAGATACTACAAAGAATATTAAGAGATGATTACAGTGGCAGCAATGAAATATGGACAGACCAGGAATACAATGATTTAAGAT
>JASDTM010000091.1:9751-17683 GCA_041891535.1 Clostridiaceae bacterium | reverse complement strand
TTGAATCCTTGAACATGCACAGAGCATTCATAAACAACTCAAGGTATTTAAAAACTGATTTGAATTTATTCAACCTGGCTTTGGAAGGAAAAATATCTGAGACAGACCTTGTTGACTCATTCAAGGATTTACTCGATGCAAGTGCCATAGTATATCCACTGATGTACATATCCTTTGACTATGCACCATACCTATTGTCAACAACTGGAGCAGAAGCCTTCGGTACTTTGATTATGAAGGATACCAAAGATATGCCATTATCCAAGTCCATGGGCTATCTATGGAGATTCAGCAAGATTATAGCCTTCAACTGCGGAGGAGCATTCGATATTGCACCTGCAATTCCAAAGACTGTTGCGAAGAACATCTCAAGGCGTATAACAGGTGAGAAGGATCCTGAGCTTTTAGACAACTCACTGTCTGATGTGTTCAACGTTTTGTAGAAAATAAGTATAATAAACAAATCAACATCAAATAAAAAGAAACCAATAGTAATCCAAAAGGAATCAGAGAAGTAGTCAGTAAAAATAAGAAATAAATGATATTGAAATCCCCTCCGAGTAGAACAATTTTTATCAGTTCATTCTTGGAGGGGTTTTTTTATAAAATGTGGTTTATTAATTTAGTTGCATAATGCTATATTGTCAACAAAATGTGTAATAATTTGAAATTGTTTACTGGTATAGGTTGATAAAGCGTTATATCTCATAAAGTTTGATGAAAACCGCTGTTTCTATATCAGATTCGTTGAAAGGGTTAGGGCATTTTGATAAACTTTAATAGATGAAATGGGTAACAAATCCCTAATAATTTGTTAAAAAGTAATCTTTCAAGGGGGAAAATTAATGAAAGAATTATTGACAGGCAATGAGGCGCTAGCCAGAGGTGCCTATGAGGCGGGGGTACGTTTTGCCAGCGCATATCCGGGAACACCTAGTACTGAAATCCTGGAGAATACTGCTTTATACAAGGATGATATTGTAGCTGAATGGGCAAACAATGAAAAGGTTGCTTTCGAAGCTGCAGCTGGAGCTTCAATAGCCGGAGCAAGAGCATTTTCATCAATGAAGCATGTCGGAGTCAACGTTGCAGCAGACCCATTAATGACCTTTGCATACACAGGTGTTAATGGAGGCTTTGTATTAATCACTGCAGATGAACCAGGCCAGCACTCTTCACAGAACGAGCAGGACAACAGAAATTTCGCTAAATTCGGTAAAATGCCATTGGTTGAGCCTAAGGATTCTCAGGAATGCAAAGACTATATGATCAAAGCATTTGAGATATCAGAAAAATATGATACTCCAGTTATTTTAAGAGTAACTACCAGAGTATGTCACTCAAAGGGTATTGTAGAGCTAGGAGAACGTCAGGACATTGCTATAAAAGAATACGTCAAAAACATTAAGAAATTTATAACAGTACCTGCACATGCCAAGGTTTTAAGACAAAAGGTTGAAGACAGGATAAACAGTTTAAGAGAATTCTCAGAAACAACCGAAATGAACAGAATTGAATGGAATGACAAGAAAATCGGAGTCATTGCTTCAGGTCAGTGTATTGACTATGCTCACGAAGTTTGGGGTGATTCAGTATCCTACTTGAATCTTGGATTCACATATCCACTTCCAGACAAAATGATGACTGAATTCTGTGAAGCATGTGAGACAATTTATGTTTTAGAAGAAAATGATCCGATATTGGAAGAACATGCAAAGCAGCTTGGATTTAAGGTCCACGGCAAAGATATATTCCCACCATTCGGAGAATTGACACCAGACGTTATCAGAAAAGCACTTTATGGCAAGACCATGGATACAATTGAATATAACAAAGAAAGCGTAGTACCAAGACCACCAACACTTTGTGCAGGATGCCCTCACAGAGGTCTGTTCTATGAGATAGGCAAGATAAAGAACACCATGATTACAGGTGACATCGGATGTTATACCCTAGGATTTGCAGAGCCATACAATGGAATGGACTTGAATCTATGTATGGGTGCTTCCATATCTACCGGCCATGGAGCACAGAAAGTATTTGATATGGTTCCTGGAAACGAGAAGAGAGTAATAACTGTTCTTGGAGACTCAACCTTCTTCCATACTGGAGTAAACTCCTTGATCAACACCGTATATAACGGCAGCAATACAATCAATATCATCCTGGATAACAGAATCACAGGTATGACAGGTCATCAGGAAAACCCAGGATCTGGCTATACACTACAGGGAAAACCAACAAAGGAACTTTCCATAGAAGCCATGGTTAGAGCCTGTGGTATTGAGAATGTTGTTACAATCAATCCAAATGATTTAACAGCAGTTAAAAACGCAGTAAACTGGGCAAAATCCTTGGATGAACCATCAGTAATAATAACAAGATGGCCATGTGTTTTAAAGAAGCTTCACAATGAGGAATACCTAGAGTTCATAGACGTATTCAAGAGTAAGTGTGTAGTAGACAAGAGCAAGTGTATCGGCTGCAGAGCTTGTACAAGAACAGGTTGCCCTGCAATAGAGTTCGATTATGAGAACAAGAAATCCTTCATTTTGAGAGATTCATGTGTTGGATGTACAGTTTGTCTTCAGGTTTGTCCTGTAGGTGCTATCAGTAAGGAGGAGAAATAATCATGACTAAATCCATACTATTAGTAGGTGTAGGCGGACAGGGTACAATTCTTGCAAGTAAGCTGTTAACCCTTGGATTAATGGAAGCTGGCTACGATGTCAGAATGAGTGAAATCCACGGTATGAGCCAAAGAGGAGGATCAGTATCCTCACAGGTAAGATATGGTGAAAAAGTAAATTCTCCAGTTATCGAAAAAGGCGGAGCAGATATACTTGTATCCTTTGAGAAAATGGAAGCTTTAAGATGGCTTGAGTACTTAAAACCAGAAGGAACAGTAGTAGTTAATAACTTTGAAATCAAACCAATGCCTGTTTTAGCAGGAAAGGTTAAATACGCCAAAGATATTATTGAACAGCTGGAAGCAAGTGCCAAGACAAAGGTAATAGATGCTGCAGCCCTTGCAAATGAACTTGGAAACTCCAAGGTCATGAATATAATCCTTCTCGGAGCTATAGTCAAAGCAATGGGATTGACAGATATCAACTGGGACAGCCTTTTAGAGAAAAATATAAAACCACAGTTTGTAGAGCTTAACAAGAAAGCTTTAAAGCTTGGTATGGAACAAATGTAAGAACATTATTAAGAGCGGAGCTGGTATCCGCTCTTTTAACATGGGTAAAATAACATGTAGTCTGGAACAAAATTCAATTATTAAATGGATAGATAAGCAACAGAATATGGATAGTTTATATACCTGTTGATAAAACATGAAAAAAATGTGTTACTCTTCTTGTTAAATTTGTGTTCAAAAATTATACATCCTGCAAGTTTTTATGCATAACTTACGATATAATAGAATAATAGAGTTGAAACAATTAACAATGACCAAATCAATAATTTGGAAAGCAGAAAACTAATGAATGATATATTTGAAATCAGACCAATAGCCAAGATCAGAACTGGATTTAAAACAAAGTTTGGGATTCCAAGACAAAGTAACTTGGTACATGGAGTTAAAGGGAAAATTGTATTTCAACCTGAATTTCGTAATATTGATGCGTTAAAAGGTCTTGAGAATTATTCATACATTTGGTTGATTTGGGGTTTTTCTGCAATTAAAGAAAATAAATGGTCACCAACTGTAAGACCTCCAAGACTTGGTGGAAATAAAAGAGTTGGGGTATTTGCTTCAAGATCTCCATTCAGACCAAATTCCCTTGGTTTATCATCCGTTAAATTAGAGAAAATTGAAATAGACCCCATTGATGGTCCAGTTCTTATAGTCAGTGGAGTGGATCTTATGGATGAGACTCCGATTTTTGACATCAAACCATATATTAAACCAGATATACATGATACTGGGCTTTTCGGGATATCAGATACCATACCAGAGAGAAGACTTAAAGTTGAATTTCCAAACGATTTAGAGACAATAATACCATTGGATCAACTAACAGATATTAAAGAGGTTCTATCCTTGGATCCTTCACCTTCATACCAGGATGATCCTGAAAGAGTCTACGGTATGGAGTTTTATGGAAAAGAAATAAGATTTAAGAAGACAAAAGAAGTTATATACGTTATTTCCGTGGAGGACATTAACTGATGCGACAAGAAAATTTATTGTTTGATTTTTACGATGGAAGCAAAAGAAAAGTAAGGGTTCTACTTCCTGATAACTATAAAGAATCAAAAAAGAAGTACTCTGTACTATACATGTTTGATGGTCAAAATCTATTTAACAAGAAAGATTCCTATGCTGGAGTAACCTGGGGAGTAAGAGAAGAACTTAAAAAGCTTACTAAAATAAACAAAGACTATGAGCTCATTGTGGTTGGCATAGACCATGCAGGAGAAGAAAGATTAAACGAATACTCAATATTTGATTATAACTTCCATGGAGTTGAAATTGAGTCCTGGGGAATTGAATTTTTGGACTATATGGTAAATGACCTAATACCAGTCATAGAAAAAAAGTACAGAATAAAGAAAAATCCTTTAAATAGGTTCGTTGCAGGGTCATCCCTGGGTGGATTAATGGCAGCAATAGCCATAAATGATTACCAGGAAGTTTTTAGTAAAGCAGGGGTATTCAGTCTGGCTTCATGGATACATGAAAATGACTTCCTGGATGTTGTAAGACATACTGAAGTTAAGCCATACAGCAGGTTTTATATCATGGTTGGAGCCATTGAAGAATATGATACTGAAAATAACCAGGTCATTAGAGAAGGATCAATGGCATATCTGAATTCTTCAATAAATTATATTAAAGCTCTAGTTGATGCAGGTACTAAGACGGATAACTTTGAACTGATAATTGATCCTGAAGGCATACATTGCGAAGCAACTTGGAGACGCAATCTCCCTGAATTTTTAAAATATCTCCACGACTCAAAATAATAAGACAGAGGTAAAAATGGGTAACTATAAATTAACTACAATAAAGGATCCATCCGGCATATATATTTCATCCAATGGTGTTGAAAGTGTTCTCATGGATAATAAGCCGGGAAAAACATTTATGAATCCTGCTGAAGTATTGCTGTCCTCTCTGGGAGCATGTAAAGCGATGGGATTTTATGATCTGGCTGCAAAATATAACATGGATATTAAAAATTGCATAATTGAGATAGAAAGTGAGACAGGAAGAGGACCAGTTAGTGAGTATACTAAAAGACCTGTTTCAATGGTACTTTCTATAGAATTCGTATATAAGATAGAATCAACAAACACAGATGAGGAATTGGAGAATTTCCTGCACTATGTCAATGGTGCTTGTACTGTAAGCAATTCTTTAAACAAGGACATTAAGCAATCATACAGATTTGAGAGGATATAGGACACACTCAGATATAATATATCGAGTTTACTGGGATATGATGATATAATTGTACAGATGAAACGAGGATTATTTGCATGGAGCTATTGGATGTTTACGACAAAGAAGGGAAGAAAAAAGGAATAACCGTCTTCAGAGGCGAATATATAAGGCCTGATGATTATATCTTGGTCGTACACGTCTATCTGTATAATGACAAAAATGAGTTTCTGATTCAGAGAAGATCCCGAAAGAAAAAGGTAAATTCCGGTAAATGGGATATTACAGGTGGAGCAGTCAAAGCTGGAGAAGAATCTATTGATGCTGCAATCAGAGAAACAAAGGAAGAAATCGGTCTTGAGGTTAAAAAGGAAGATTTAAGACTCATTACCAGATATGAATCCATTAAGCATCTTGTAGACATCTACTTTGCAAAGATGGATATAGACCTTAAGACCTGCTGTCTGCAGGAAGATGAAGTCAGTGAAGTCAAACTCATTCAGGGTGAAAAACTAATGGACTCCTTTAAAAACTCAGATTTCCAGGATCCAAAATACAACAGCATCGTAAGAGAAGAGCTCATGAGGATTATTGGTAAGAATTAATTCACACTTGTTTTAATACAAAATAATAATGTTTAGTACCCTGCAGATTTAATTTTGCAGGGTTTTATATATAGCTTAACCAACACATCCTTTGATTGTAAATTTGAAGGACTGAATAAAATCTGAGCATTAAAGAGAATGTATGATATTTCTTGGAATTTTATAAGAACTGATACAGAAATCATGTCTCATAATGGATGGTAGGATGATTATCACCATATAGATTTCATCTGTTAGAATGGAACTAATGGGAAATACCTTGTTAGAAGAAAAAATGAATTTGATAAATCAGTTAAGAAATCTTGTGCTAAGAGTAAACAGCAGAGTATACAAACAAGGTATTTATGAGTTTCAATACAATATTAATTTAGGATGGTATAGATAGATGGGTAAGAAGGTTCTTATATGTGATGATGACAATGATATATTGAAATCCATGGAGCTGCTATTGAAAAGCGAAGGCTTTGATGTGGTGACAGCTAAAGATGGATTGGAGGCTTTGGAGAAGGTGTCCTTTGATCAACCTGAACTCATTATTTTGGATATTATGATGCCAAGAATGGATGGAATCAGTGCCTTGATGCGCATAAGAGAGGAACACCATATACCTGTAATCATGCTGTCGGCAAAGGGAGAGATAGAAGATAAGGTTATTGGTCTTAATGCAGGTGCAGATGACTATATGACAAAGCCTTTCAGTTCCTTTGAATTAATGGCAAGAGTTAAATCCCATTTAAGAAGATCCACAGATTTTCAAAAAACTGAAACAAACCCAGACAGGTTTGAAACAGGTGGTCTAGTTGTTGATGACACAAGAAAAGAAGTAACTGTAGATGGTAGAACAGTCAACTTGACTCCAAATGAGTATGGTATTTTGACACTGCTAATAAGAAACAAGGGTATGGTATTCACATCAAATCAAATATATGAAAAAGTATGGCAGGAGGAAGCCTTTGATATAAAGAAAATAGTATCCCTCCATGTCAGCCACATCAGGGAGAAAATAGAGATTGATCCAAGGAACCCTGATTATCTGATTTCAATTTACGGTATGGGTTATAAGGTAGAGGACAAGAAATGATGGAAAAGTTAAAGGGATATAGAAGTAAGTTTGAAGAATTAAAGGATAAAAACACGGCTTTTTTCCAAAAATTCTACACAGAAGAAATTTTATTGGCGTTTTTAATTGTGTTCGTAACAATCATTTTATTAAGTGGTGGATACTTTAATTCATTTTTTACGTTTATTTTCTTCTGGGTGTTTGTTGCATACTTTATAGTTACCATATGGTCTGTCAGAAAAACTTTATTAATAAATTCAGTTTTGATAAGAAGGCCGGAAACCTGGGTATTGGCAATAGTATCAGTACTATTGATATTGATGTTATATCCACTTGGATACAGCAGGTTTCAATGGATTTTCTATCTTATTTTTATTGGAGCAAATCTTGAGACTGCAATATTTTATGATCAGAAAAAATCCATGAATGAAAGATTTTTAGAGCATAAAGACCCGAAGTATGAGTCAGTCAGAAATGACACAAGACAAATACTTCATGAAATGAAAGACACAGAAGGTAAGCTGGAGAGGGAAGTTAATGACAGACTCAAGGCTGAAAGATTAAGGTCAGAGCTTATAACCAACATAAGCCATGATATAAGAACGCCTTTAACCTCGATAATAAACTTTACCAAGCTTTTATCCAACGAAGAGACTACAGCTGTCGGTAAGGACTATCTTGGAGTAATAGATAAAAGTGCTCAAAGGATGAAGGTAATGGTGGAGGACCTATTTGAAGCTACAAAATCATCCACGGGCAATATTGAAGTAGAAATGGGAAATATAGATTTTTCAGAGATCTTAATGCAGGTATATGCTCCACTTCATAACAGCTTCACTGATAAAAACATAGAACTTGTATATAACAGGGTTGAC
>JASDTM010000091.1:0-9741 GCA_041891535.1 Clostridiaceae bacterium | reverse complement strand
GTCAGTAAGTGTCTGGGCTGATGGTAAATACTTGATGAGGGTCATTCAAAACCTTCTCGTAAATGCCAGAAAATACAGTGTTGAAAATACAAGGGTATACATCAAGGTAAAAGAAGTTGGGGAAAAAGTAGAAGTATCCTTCGTCAATGTATCAAGGGACAAGCTGGATATTTCACCTGATGAACTTATGGAGCAATTTGTAAGAGCAGATAAATCAAGGACAGAAGAAGGCTCAGGCCTTGGATTATACATTGCTCAGAACCTGATTAAATCAATGCAAGGAGAGCTCAAATTAAGTATTGAAGGTGATGTATTCACCTCTAAAATCATCCTTAACAAGGGTATTCAGGAAGAATTCAAATAGATAGTTGTTTAATATTTATAGAGATAAAAAGTTAATAGACTCAAATAATAAATAGACTTAAATAGTTTATTGAAGCAATAGTTTTTACCTGCCACCAATTGAAAGATTAAAATCTGGCAATTGGTGGCAGGTATTTTTATGGTCTATATGGCATTGTTGATTGTATAATATAAATAATAAAGAGATGACAATTTTGGGTATCAGGTGTGGGAGAATGGTGGATTTTAATAAAAGGTATAACAAATTAAAAGTAATGGCACTGGTGATTATGAGTATGGTGTTTTTATCATCCTGTGCACCAGTGTATAGATTTATAAAGGGAAAGGATCCTGACCATGTCATTGGTACTCCAACCTTAAGTATTACCCATACCAACTACTTAAAGGACATTGATTCCAATATATTTAAAGTAACCATGAATCAACTGGTCCCGGGTGATGATGCAAGACTTCCTGGTACCAGCGGGGAGAAGGAAACTGCTGATTACATCGGTTCATTACTTGAAGCAAATGGATACGACACACAAGTTAATAGCTTTCCTGTAAGATATACCATGACTAAAAAGGTGAATCTCGTTGATTCAAATAGTAACCGTGCTTTAGAAAGTGTATTGATATCAAGAACAGGGTTCTCTCCAAGGGAAGAAGAGTTTACAGTGGTTGACGTTGGTGGAGGATTAAAGGAAGACCTGGAGTATATGGACCTTACAGATAAGTTGATTCTGGTGGAGAAAAAATTTCGAAACTTGGATGAGATATGTAAGGATATTAAAGAAATGGGCGGAGCTGGAATTATCTATTATTCAAATGTGGAGACGTCTCTTCCTAGGGACAATGTATCAGAAACCTATTCTTTTCCTGTTTTCTCTGTGACCTATGATGATGCAAAAATGATTATGGGTAGATTGGATGACAAGGAAACTGTAAAATTTAGGGTAACAAAGGGAGAGGCAGAATATTTCTCAAAATCAGAAAATGTACTTGGATTTTTGGATAAGTTTGATCCAGTTAAAAAAACCATCCTTTTAACTGCAAATATGGATTCAACAATGAGCCCAGGTGCTAATTTCAATGCTTCTGGAGTTGCAACTCTTCTTCAGACTGCTGAGATTATTGGCAGGTTACCATTGGCAGAATATAACATAATGTATGCATTTATAGGGGCATCCACCCTTGATAATCTAGGGGAAAAGGAATTTTTAAAAAATTTAGACAAGTCAGTTTCTGACTCAATTGTTTTAAGAATCGGATTGGAAGCCGTTGGGCATGGCAATACATTCTATTATCAAACCAGTAATAAGGAAATTAATCAAGCTCAGATAAAACTCATGGAAAGCATTGTCGGACAATTAGGCTACTCCATTGAAGAGATTGTGGATAAAAGTACTATAAATGACCTATTTGAAGAAAAAGGAATAAACTCAATTGAATTCAAACTTGGACCGGATTCAAATGCAGGTACAAAACTTGATACAATAGACAAAGTGGACTTGGACAATTTAAAGAATATGGCTAATATAGTTTTAAATATAATATTTGATTTTGCAAAATAAAATGGAAAAAAGATACTATACGAGGAGAAGTGGATATGGGTATTAATTTCAGAAAAAGCATCAGCTTAGGCAAGGGTGTCAAGGTTAATCTATCTAAGGGTGGTCCAAGTGTCAGCTTTGGAGTAAAAGGCTTAAGGTTCTCTCTTAATTCAAAGGGAGGAGCATCAGCAAACGTTGGTATACCGGGAACTGGAATATATTACAACAAAAAAGTAAACATCTGGAATACTGTAAAAGGATTATTCGGACTTGGAGTGCCAGAAACTGTAAATGAGCCAAAAGGACCTAAAAGAGTAGCTGAAGCAGATATGGTTGAAGCTAAAATAAATGCTCAGAATGACTTTATAGAAGCAATGAAGAATATCCATAAACAGTCAGATGAGCTGGTTGATTGGAATAAAGTCTTAAAGACACAGGATACTTCAACTGAAGACGGAAGAAGTGTCAAAGCACTGGCTGAACAGGTTCTGGCAGGAAATGATGATGCATATTTAACTGTCATAAATGAAATGCAGCCCTTCGCTGATTTAACAGAGTTTGGTAATGATTTTGAAGTAGGTACTGTGGATGATGAATTCATGGGAGTTACATTAAATATTAATTCTGATGATACTATTCCGGATCAGATTTCAACACAGTTAAAATCCGGAGCAGAATCCTTGAAGCCAATGACAAAAACCATGAGAAATACTTTAAAGAGGGATTATGTTCTGTCAGCGACCTTTAGAATAGCAAGGGATACCTTTGCACTGCTGCCTATTAAGAAGCTTGTTGTAAATGCAGAGGATAATATATTAAACCCAATGACAGGCAATAATGAGGATACAGTAATCCTGTCAATCATATTCGACAGAGAGCCATTCATGAAGCTTAACTTTGACAGAATAGTTTTATCAGAGGCAATTAAAAACTTTGAATACAACATGGACTTTAAGCCATTAAAGGGACTGCAGCAGGTACTACCTTTAAAGTAACTGAACTTAAAATAACATTCTAAAAAGTTACCACATTTTTGTAATATGTCTGTAAATTATTACTTATTGTAAAACTGTATAATGATATCGATGTGAAAATTCAACAGAGGCTTGACAGGCTTATCTGAGTGTCCTCATTAAAGGTATAATTATGCAAAAAAGAATAATATCAATATTTTTGATTTTACTTGTGGCACTTTCTGGTTGTGCCACAAGTCATATTACAGTGACAGAAAAGAATGAAGTCAATGGACTTGAAGTAACAGAAAGGGCTATGTCAGTTGAAAGCTCAACTAATACAAAAATAGTTATAAACCCTGAGTCACAGAAATCTACAAACTCAATCATTACAAAAGCCGAACCAAATTCCAAAACACTTGGAAGCGGTGAAGCAAATACACCGGGTTTTATCAGTGCTCCGGTTGAGGATGTTGTAATTGGCAGTGTATCTGAATATTTTCCGCTTATAATGAATTCAATTTATTACTATAAAAATGAAAATGGAAAATCAGTTCAAAGATATCTGCAATATGTAAGATTTGAAGAAGGGCATGAAATAACACAGTTAAGAATCAGCGGCGAAGGCACCGATATGATGAACGTTTTAGAGCTTACACCTGATTCAGTTAAGATCCTATACAATGCAACAGATAATTCTTACAGAGAAAATATAATAGGAAGAACTTCAGACATTGGCATAGAGATATTAAAAGCTCCATTGGAGAAGGGGAATAAGTGGGAAACAAATGGGATTGAAGCAGAGATAATTTCAACTGATAAAAAAATCAAAGTAAATGATTTTGAAATGAATGCCATAGTGGTCAAGCTGTTTAATCCAAATCGGGAAGTATATGAAATTGATTATGTCAAAAACCTTGGACCATATAAAGTTACGAGGACAATCGTTGACGACAATGGAAATTATAAAGGTTCCCCAGTAACCATCCTTGAGTTTAAATCACTTATGTATAACCAAAGTGAGAAAGTACCGGTTAAATTCTATTTCCCGGAAAGTGATGGTAAATACTCTGAGGTTATTAAAGACTTGTATTTTGATACCAATGACATAACAAGAAGTGAGCTTAAAGACAGCTATGTTTCAATAGCAGAGTCACAGGGAAAACAGCATGTATTAACCGATGACAGCAGAATCCAGTTTCTATTCATAAAAGACGGAGCAGTTCATTTAGATTTAAACGATGCATTTATAAACTATGTGAACAAGCACCCTGATGAGGAAAAGAGAATACTGACTGCTTTGATTAAGACCATTACTGAATTCTATAAATCCAACAGACTATATCTTACAGTGAACGACCAAAGATATGAATCAAACTCCTTGAAGATAGAGAAAACTACAGAGCTTAATTCAAAGAGCTTTAATGAATAGAAGTCGATATCTTTAAAAGAAAAGTTAACTTGTCGAAAGACGTTTATAACAAAAAGTCTGGCAGGCAGAAAAAATTAAATTAAATAATTATTAGGATATGGGAAAACCTTTAAGTTTAACTGATTTGAATCTAAAGAGATTTAGCAGTTAATTAAAGGTTTTTTCGTTTTGTTTTCTGATTAATGTATAATTAAAGTATTAATTTAATTTGTGAGGTCTTGTATGACAAATCGCGAAAAAGTAAGTTTCCTGCCTGATTATGCAGGAAAGATCAGTTACGCAATGTATGAAAATTCTATTCCCATAATCAGAAGATTATCCATTTTAAATAACACAGGTGAAGATATACAAAATGGGGTAGTGAAAATTACCTTTGTTCCTGTTTTTTCAGAACCCATAGAAATGGAGATTCCATCTTTACCTGCAGGTCGAGCAGTGGATTTAGGAGAGGTTGATTCTAAAATAAACACTGATTTTATCCTGTCCTTAACTGGAATCATGCAGGGTGAAATGGAAATAAACTTCTCAACAAATAACTTATCAGTCAGCAATAAATATTCAATTGAAATAGAGCCCTTTGATCTGTGGCCTGGTGTTTCAGATCTGCCAGAAATTACGGCTGCATTTTCGATGCCTGAACATCCTGTAACCACTGGATTGCTTACTAAAACTTCGGAGAATCTGGGTAAAATTTCTGGAGATACAAATATAAACGGATACTTGGACGCTTCTGAACAAAGGGTTTTAGAAGAGCTTTCCGCCATTTTTACATCAATTAAGGAGCTTAATATAAGCGGCACAGTTACAACAGACGGCTATACCGAACATGGTCAGAAAATAAGATTAGAAGATGAAATCATGGATACCAGACTTGCATCCTCCCTTGATTTAACCATGTTTTATACATCGGTTATGGAAAAGGCAGGATTAAATCCAGTCGTCATATTAATGGAGAACAGAGCATTACCCGGTGCATGGCTTAGGGATGAAAGCTTCCCGGAAACTGTAACTTATGATGTCACAAGCTTAAATAAAAGAGTGGCTGCAGGCATTAACAGAATTGCAGTATTGGATACTCAGGATCTTCTAGGATCTTCAGTATCTGACTTTAATAAATCACTTTTGTCAGGAGAAAATATCTTAAACGAAAGCGACAAATTTGTTTGTGCAATTGATATAAGACGTGCTAGAAAACTGAATATCAAGCCTTTGCCAATCAGAACAACTGAAAATGGAAAGTACATTATAACAAGACCTGTAGAAAATATTGAAGTTGAGCCTGTACGTCCAGATGAGAAAGTAATCATCAACGATGATGATATTAAAGATGAGAAGCTACCAAAGCAAAAGGTATGGGAAAGAAAGCTTTTAGATTTATCTTTAAGAAATAACCTTCTGAATTTTAAAAGAAACAGAAACTCAATTGCATTGGCTGTATCTGACATTTCTGGCTTGGAGGATCATTTAACTCTTGGTAACCCATTAAGAGTTATGGGATATAACGAAGAAACGGGTGTTACAGGTAGCGATGAGAAAAAAGAATCCTATGAGGAAACACTTTCAAAGCTTAAAAAGCTGTCTGACTTTGAATTTAAAAGCGGCAGGGTAAGAGCTGTATTGGATTCAGAACCTCTTGCTGAAAAAGCGAGGAAGATAGCCAGAGCGTCAAAAGTATCCATGGATGAAACAGGATCAAATACATTATTTTTATCCCTTGGACTATTAAAATGGTATGACCGGTTTGATAAAAAGAATGAAAGACTTGCACCCATAGTTTTAATACCTGTGGATATAACTGACAGGGCATCATCAGAAGGCTTCACCTTAAAGGTAAGAGATGAGGAAGCGGTATTTAACATAACATTATTGGAGTTCTTGATCCAGGAATATGGTTTGAAAATATTTGGATTAGACCCATTACCAACGGATGCAACTGGTCCTGATTTAATCAAGATATTCAGCATAATGAGAAAAGCGATAATGGGTGAAAAGAGCTGGGATGTATTGGAAGAAGCACATCTTGGATTATTCTCCTTCTCCAAATTCATAATGTGGAATGACCTTAAAACTAATATGGGTGAATTTGGAAAGAATAAGATAGTTTCATCATTACTTGAAGGAAAACTTACCTTTGAAGCTGATGCCATGGACTACGGAACAAAATCAATTGACGATATTTATGCTCCTGGGGATATACTATACCCGGTTTCAGCAGATGCTTCACAGTCAATAGCGGTCATGGCAGCAAAGGAAGGCAAAAGCTTTGTACTACATGGACCTCCTGGAACTGGTAAGTCACAGACCATAACAAACATAATAGCCAATGCTTTAATGGACGGTAAAAGGGTACTGTTTGTAGCACAGAAAATGGCTGCCTTGGAAGTTGTACAAAAAAGATTGGACTCCATTGGAATAGGATCATTCTGCCTTGAACTCCACTCCAACAAGGCAAATAAAACTGCAGTTTTAAACCAGCTTGAAAGATCACTTAAAATAGCTAAAATCGGCAAGAGTGAAGAATACAAGAGAAAAGCAGATGAGATCAAAACCCGGAAAGATGAGCTTAATTCAATAGTTGCAACCCTTTATAAACGTGATGATTCAGGATATTCAATCTATGACTTAATCTGTGAGGATTCAAAATCAAAAACAGTAGATAAGTATATTGAACTACCTATAAATATGGATGTAACAGACATTAAGGGGAAAAGGGAGCTATTAAAGAAGACAGGGGTATTTGGCAGCTACGCAGGCGGACCATATAAGAATCCGTTGAGTGGAATTGGTGCAGGTACCTATAGACCTTCCATGAAGGATGAGATTATTAAAAACTCTGATGCAAACTGGAAGGGGTTGGATCTGGCCTTCGGAAGAATAACTGACTCTGATTTAAAAGTATCTCCTAACTCCTATAACTCACTTTTATCTTATATCTACCTTTTAGAGAATGTAGAAGAGCTTAAAAAAGCAGTTCCCGGAATCTCTGACATGAATGATATTGATGGCGATATTAACACTATTACTGAAGGTATTAAAGCGGAGGAGAAGCTTTTAGCCCTAAGAGACCAGGTGGCAAAAGCATATGGAACTGAATCAGTATTTTTAGAACCTGAAAAACTAAGCAAGGATCTTACGGAGGCTGAAAACAGATTTGTATTAACCAAGCTGTTTGTTAAAAACCCAGTTTTAAAAGAACTATCAAGAATAACTGGAAAAGACCAGATTACAAAGGAATTTACAGACCAGTTAATAACAAGACTTACTGAGTTAAAGAGTGAAAGAGCCACCTTCAGTGCACTATTGGATAAGAATCTTTCAATGTTCAAAGGACTGTTTGGTTCAAGTGATCAAAACCAGGATCCAACCAGGGATAAAATTGACAGCCAGAAGAAAGTACTCGACCTTTTACTTAAAATAAAGGACTTTGATACTGACTTTGATTTAAAATCTGTTGGCAGTATTGCTGCAAGACCAAACTTTGATTTTGATTACGAAGTGTTTAAAACTCTTTATGAGAAAGAAAAGCTAAAAGCAGAAAAGTTTTTGGAAGAAACAAACTTCAGTCCTGACGATATAGAAATAGATTCAAATACAACTAAAAGTCAAAATGAAGTAACAATTTTTGGCAAGGTTGATGCTGCAATACCAGAATTAACTGTTAGTCTTGATGGCTTAAAGGATTATCTTGCTTATAAGAATGCTGAAAAAGAAGCAGTTGATGCAGGTCTTTCCGTATTCACCGAAGAATACAGAACTGGAAGACTAGATGAAACAGAATTGGATGAGGTTTACAGCAACAGTATCTTAAGAACCATGCTGATGAAAAGACTTGATGAGGAGCCTGAGCTTGTCAGTATGACTGGAAAGATGATGGAAGATAAGGTAAGGGAATTAAAGTCAATTCTTACTGAGTTTGAAACACTCCAGAAAAAGGTACTTTACTACCAATTGGCTAGCAAGGTTCCTAATCTTGTATTGGAAACCACCACATCAAAGGAAATTGGAATTATCCAGAAGGCTTTAAGATCAGGAGCCAAGGATTTATCAATAAGAAATCTCTTTGCCCAGACAGACCAGATATTATCCAGGATTACTCCTTGTATGCTCATGAGCCCCATGAGTGTTGCACAGTATTTAAGACCTGACAGTGAAATGTTTGACCTTGTCATTTTCGATGAAGCATCGCAGTTACCTACTCCAGAAGCAGTAGGAAGCCTTGGTCGTGGAAAGGAAGCAGTTATAGTAGGTGACCCTAAGCAATTGCCACCAACAAGCTTCTTCATGACTACAAACTTTGATGAAGAAAATCCAGAAAATGAAGACCTGGATAATATCCTCGAAGATGCCCTGGCACTATCTGTACCGGAGTCATATTTACTTTGGCACTACAGATCAAGGCATGAGAGCTTAATTGCATTTTCAAACAAGAATTTCTATGAGAACAGACTTTATACATACCCGTCACCAGATGATCTGACTTCAAAGGTAACTATGAAGAAGAACGATGGTATTTACGACAGGGGTGGCAAGAAAGTAAATGAAGTGGAAGCTAAAGAAGTCGTTACAGAAATCAAGAGAAGATTGATGGATCCAAAGCTTTCATCCTATTCTCTTGGTGTAGTTACCTTCTCTTCAGTGCAGCAGACACTTATAGAAGACCTGCTTGATAAAGCATTGGCAGAAGATATTGAATTCAGCAATAAAATGGACTCCATGGCAGAGCCTGTATTTGTAAAAAATCTTGAAAATGTTCAAGGTGATGAAAGAGATGTTATTCTATTCAGCGTTGGTTATGGTAAAGACAAGGATGGAAAACTATCCTTGAATTTTGGTCCGATAAATCAGGAAGGTGGCTGGAGAAGGCTGAACGTTGCAGTAACAAGAGCCAGATATGAGATGATGGTTTTTACAAATATAACTCCATCACAGTTTAATGTATCTAAAATGTCTTCAAGAGGAGTATCAGACCTTAAAGCTTTCTTGGAATATGCTGAAAGAGGCCAAAGATCACTTTCTCTTAAGGATATAAAAAAAGACATGACCTCAGAGAATTTAAATACCTCTATCAGTGAAAGCTTAAGAGAGAGGGGATATAAGGTTGTAAACACCATTGGTTCCTCTAAATTCAAAGTGGATCTGGCAATTGTTGATCCTGATAAAAAGGATGAGTACATCCTAGGCATAATGTGTGGCGGTGAATCCTACAGAGATGCAAGATCCTGCTATGACAGGGAGATACTCCAAAAGAGCGTATTGAACGGACTTGGATGGGATATGTATAACGTGTTCCCCATAGATTGGTTTGAGAACCAGGAAAAGGAAACTGACAGAATAGTTCAATTGGTTGAAGAAATCAGAACGAGGAAAAGAGCCAAGGAAGCACAGGGTGATACCAATGCCGAACCAATAGGAGAAGCAACACAGGATTAAATAGAACAGAGAATGTTGACTGGATACAGCA
>JASDTM010000090.1:0-18707 GCA_041891535.1 Clostridiaceae bacterium | reverse complement strand
GACACAGGTGGATGACTGTGGTTACAGACTCTTCAGAGGTCTTATATGTGACTATAGAACCTGACAATACAGCATCAGCTATTAATACGAAAAATAAAAGCATGATATTCTTTGCCGGAGAATATGTCATTCATGATGCCTATTGTCTGCGTATGATTTCGCAGATGAGCAAGGAGGTTCAGACTAAATTCGGTGAAGACATGGAAGGTATCAGAGATATATATTCCTATGAAAAGTAAGCCTTGAGAATTCCTTGCATTAAGGAGATTTTTATGGTATTAAAAGTTATTTTAGCGTTGATAGTACTGGTAAATGGAGCGTTTGCCGTTACTTTTATAAAGGACTTGATCAAGAACAAGACCACTGTAATGAAAGAGCCTGGTAATCCAATAATAATGGCTGTTTCTCAATTTGTAATTTTCTTACTTTCTACATTTGGTATTTCAGATTTTGCTATTGGTGCTGCACTTTATCCAAAGGCAAAATGGGTTGAAGCCAAAAAACTCCCAGGAACCTTGAACACTGCTTGCGTTATCCCGGTTGCTGCTATGGCTTTAGCTTATATTTCAAGTATTGAAGTGGGTTTGGCTACATTGATTGTTCCAATAGTTGCACAGGTCATAGGAGCTTACGCAAGCCCAAGGTTTGTAGTAAAACTTCCGGTTAAGACAATAAAGATATTTGTATCCATTGGACTTATAGTTGCAGCGACCTTGATATTCATGGGTAAGATGAATATTATGCCTGCCGGTGGTGCGGCCACATCTTTGGATGGAGGGAAGCTGATTCTTTTAGGTATTCTGTCACTTATATATGGTGCATTGAACAATATTGGCATAGGATCCTATGCTTTAACCATGGCGACTGTTTATGCCCTTGGCATGAGTCCAAGCGTTGCTTTCCCAATAATGATGGGAGCATGTACATTCTCAGTACCGGTTGGAAGTATGCAGTTCATCAAACTTGATTCATATTCAAGGAAGATTACCTTGTTCTCAGCAACAGCCGGTGTTATAGGTGTTCTGGTTGCAGCCTTTGTAGTCAAGAGTCTGGATGTCAATGTACTTCAATGGGTTGTTTTAGTGGTAATAATATACTCAGCAATAAGCATGATATTGTCACTTAAAGAGAAAAAGGCGGAGTAGTTCTAATAAAGACGATGAAACTTGAATCTTAAACTTTAATATTTCAAGATTCAAAAGTTTTTAATAAAAAATGCGGAGGAAAATCAATGAAAATACTGATGCTTAAAGAAAAGGAAATGAGAGAAGTTCTGGGAATGGCAGAGGCTGTTCAAGCTGATAAGGATGCCTTGGAGCTGTATTCAGCAGGCAAATGCAATATTCCTTTAAGAACTAATCTTGATGTACCAAAATATGAGGGGCAGAGTCTTTATATGCAAGGCTATGTACCAGATGCCAATGCACTTGGAGTTAAAATAGTTTCTGTTTATCCTAAGAACATAGAAAAGGGTATAACAAGTGTACCTGCAACTATGGTGGTTGTTGATTCTGAGACTGGATTTGTATCTGCAATCATGGATGGCACATATTTGACCAGATTAAGAACCGGAGCTGTCTCTGGTGCTGCAACTGACCTTCTGGCAAGAAAGGACAGTTCTGTATTCGCGCTTTTCGGTACCGGTGGACAGGCTGAAACTCAACTTGAAGCCGTACTTACAGTAAGACCTATAAAGAAGGTCAAGGTTTTTGACATAAGCAAGGAAAGGGCAGAAGAATTTGCAAAGAGAATGACAAATCTTTTCGGTGAGAAATTCAATGTAACAATTGAAGCGGCAGCTTCAGCAGATGATGCTGTGGCAGATGCAGATATTATAACAACTGTAACAACATCCAAAAGAGCAGTTTTCAATGGCAAGCTTGTTAAAAAGGGTGCCCATATCAACGGTGTTGGATCCTATACTCCATTAATGGCTGAAATTGATGAGTATATTATAGTTAATGCAGATAAAACCTATTGCGACACAAAGGATGCCTTGGTTGAATCAGGTGACTTTACCCAACCTGTGGAGAAGGGAGTATTTACCTTAGATAAAGTTACAGGTGAGCTCGGTGAGCTTATATTAGGCAAGATTCCTGGCAGAGCTTCTGAGGATGAAATAACCTTCTTTGAAACCACTGGTAATGCAGTTTTGGATATTGTAACTGCACAAAGAATCTATGAGGCAGCTATTAAAAAAGGTATCGGAAGCTTTCTGGAGTTTTAACAGCTAAGCTAAAATTCACCTTTCCAAAATAGATTTAATACAACATGATCAATTACATAAAAGTAGTTGGTGAATAGAAAAAAATGAGAAGATGCTAAAGGCGCAATTGCTTTTTAGCATCTTCTCATTTTAGATTTATAACTAAATTTCTACTTTACTCTGAATGTCCGAGGTGCCATCTTAGGAATCAGTATCCTGGATACCACAGCATAAATGACTGTTAGTATTACTGCGACGATAGTGTATACAGACATTGGTGGTTTTAATATAAGTGGGAGGTAACATATCATATAAACTACAACATTGATTATTGAATAAATCGGACTCTTGATTTTAACATCGTTGTTATATGGTTGGAAAATGTAGTAAATGAATAGCTGATGTATTGTAAAGAAAGCGTACAGGGTGATAATCAGGGGAATCAGCAGTATTCTGTCAGTGGTAATTGGTATACCACTTAATAACAGCCAGCTTACAACCAAAATCAAGGCTGCTATTGTAGGGGGTAGGTTCAGCTTTACTATTTCCTTTAATCTTTGGTTATAGCTTTCTAGTATATCAGCTGGTCTTCTGTAGAAACTGTAGGTCAATAAGCTTGAATCGCAATTTACAAACATGGATTTTGCGAGCCTTTCATTACCCATGGAAACATACATATAGTATGGAATGATTACCCTTATTGAATCAAAGATTATTCCCATGGCTTTGCTGTCTAATATGGGGTTGAACTTATTATAAATAAGTCCTATAGATCCTATGACTGCTATGGCTAATACTATGCCACCCATGACGAGGAGCTGCTTTAGGAGTATCCTTCTGTGTCTTGAGAAGAAGAGGTAGTTTAGCTTGGCATAGCCATGGAGTTTAGACGCCTTTTCCATTTCCTTTGTTGCTTTCTCACCAATTTCCAAATCAGACTCTTTAAGCTCAACATCCTTGGTTCTTAATGAGCCAGACCTTATCTCCATTTGTCTTTCATAGACGTTCTTAGCCTGTTTGGCTATAAGGTTATAGTTTTTATAGTTCCAGTTTCCAAAGTATGCGGCACCGAGTAATCCAAGGGAGACTATTACTGTAAATGGATTTCTGAACAGGAAGGTGATGTCTGTCCTTGTTATCATGATTACTATGGCTAAAGCCAGTGCAAGGATAATCACTATAATTGTATAGGGTACATTCTCCTGAAGGCTTACACCTTTATCAAACAGCTTTAAGTGAAGCCAGTTGGCAATCATAGTGATGGTTAAAATAACCAATGTATAAATAAGTACCTCTATGAATGGTATGCCGGACATTAATGAGAATACTACTGTAAAGCCCGCTAATCTGCCTAAAGTTGCAGTCAAAGGTCCTATCAGAAGTTCTATTCTTGCTAAATCCTTTGCAGGTTGTCTGAATACTTCATGAAATAGCAGTATTTTCTCAGATTCGCCTAAAACGCTTGATTGCATGCTGTTAAATATGACATAGAGTACAAACATAGCTGACATTACAATATTAGCTCTGTTTGCATCAAGGCCAATCAGATTCGTATAAATCGAAAGAATGAAATTAACTATTACAGCATATAGAACGCCGAAGAATATTGATTTGACTATTTTATACAGTACTGAGACTCCTGTGAGAGTTTCTTTTATGCCTATGAAGTTTGAATCCTCAGGTATGATACTGTTGAAAATCTTGAGTTTTCTTAGAAGATGAAAAATAAGGTTAATATTGGTATGTACCTCGTATTTCAGTTCCATTAAATATAGTGACAGCATTTAAGCATCACCACCTTGATCGGTTTCTCCAGAACGAGATTCTTCTGGAGCTTTTTCAACGCTCTTTGAGTTTAAAACCTCAAGACTTTGTACTCTTTCATGGTTGGCTTGTCCTGCCAGTATGTCTATTATCCTTTGTTCGAACTGTGGATCATCCAAAAGAATATGGTCAATAAGGGATAGCTTACCTTCATTAAGTATAACTATCTCATCACATAAGTCTGTTGCCAGCTGCAATATATGTGTGGAGAACAGGATTATATGGTCCTTATGTATTTCTCTGATCAGATTCTTTATCTGAAGCTGCATTATAACATCAAGGCTTGTAAGGGGTTCATCCATTAATATTATTGAAGGTCTTAATATCATGAACATAAGCATTTGAAGCTTATTTTTCATACCCAGGGAATAGCCTTGGATCAATCTTCTTTTCTCTGATTCCTCAAAGCCTATCCAATCCATGTATTCGTCAACTGTCTTAAGGTTTTCCACCTTATCCTTATTAACATCTATGAAGAACTCTATGAACTCATAACCAGTTAAAAAGTTTGGAAGGCTGGGATTTGCAACCATGAAGAAGAGTTCTTCAGGATCCACAGGTGTCTTTACCCCGTCTTTTTCAAGATATACTTCACCTGAGTCCTTTTTAAGCTCGTCTGAAATAAGGTTGAACAAAGTTGTTTTACCTGATCCGTTTCTACCTAGGAGGGCATATACCTTTCCTTGTTCAAAGGTAAAATCAATGCTTCGTATTACCTTGTTACTCCCGAAGGACTTTGATAGATTTTCGATAATAAGTTTCATACAAATGCCTCTCTTTGTAAAATATAAAATCCAAAAAAGCTATTGGGTGCATAAATTTTTGGATTTTTTAATGTCAGTTGATTAACAGTAAATCTAGGATTTAACATCATACTATAGTGTAAACATTAGTCTCGTATTAAAAGAAATGTGGTAAATGTAACACAAAGCTGCATATTAACGGATAAAATATTCAGTGATTATCAGAATCTGACAGTTCCATCAAGAACAAATTAATAAACAGGGGAGATAAAACGATTTAAAAAAGGACTATAAAATTATTTTGCGAATAGGTTTAATGATTTGTTTCCGGACAAGAGTGATAAATATTTAATAAAGAATTGAATTTGTGTTATTATTTATTTTGAATTTCAAAAAAGAGAAAAACGGAGGAAACAAATGAAGAAAATAGCAGCAATACTATTAACACTTGGCCTTTTGGCAGGGTGTACCCCCGGAACAACGGGAACTACAGCAGGAAGTTCATCAGCAGGTACTACAGCAACAACTGAAGGTACCAAAGCTACAACTACAGCAGCTGAAGAAAAGCTTAAGGCGGATATAGTTGTAATTGGAGCAGGTGGAGCTGGAATGACTGCAGCAATCCAGGCTGTTCAAAATGGAGCTACTAATGTAGTTATATTGGAAAAGATGCCTATGACTGGTGGTAACACAGTTAGATCAACAGGCGGTCTTAATGCTTCTGAAACAAAATATCAGAAAGCTGAGGGTATAGAGGACTCAAACCAACTGTTCTTCGATGACACTATGAAGGGTGGAAAGAATTTAAATAACCCGGATCTTGTACATACCCTGGTTGACAACTCTGCAGCAGCAGTTGATTGGGTAAATGAGATTGGTGGGGATCTAAGCGTAGTTGGAATGTTTGGTGGAGCATCAGTAAAGAGAATCCACAGACCTTCAGATACTGGTGCAGTAGGTCCGATGCTTGTAAAAGCTCTTAATGCCAAGGTAGCTGAGCTTAAAATACCAGTACTTCTTGAAACTGAGGCCAAAGAAATTTTAGCTGATAAGGATGGCAAGGTTACAGGAGTAAAGATAAAGTCCAAGGGCAAAGAAAACACAATTGAATGTAAAACAGTGGTTATAGCAACTGGCGGATTTGGTGCAAACAGCGAGATGGTTGTTAAATACAAACCTGACTTCAAAGGCTTTGGAACTACAAACCATGCCGGAGCTACTGGTGATGGAATAGTTATGGCAGAGGCTCTTGGAGCTGCTACAGTAGACATGGATCAGATTCAGAATCATCCTACTGTTGATCCTGAAACCCAGACTCTTTATACAGAGGGTGTCCGTGGAAATGGAGCCATCTTAGTTAATAAAGAAGGTAAGAGATTCGTAAATGAATTAGATACAAGAGACGTTGTTTCAACTGCAATACTTGCTCAGACTGATGGAAAAGCATACATGGTTTTTGATGAGGATGTAAGAAAGTCATTAAAGGCAATAGAAAGCTACTTTAAACAAGGGCTAGTAAAAGAAGGAGCAACTCCAGAGGAGCTTGCAAAAGCAATTGGAATTGATGCAGCAGCACTTACTGAAACAATGAAGAATTACTCAGGATTCCAAGCAGCTGGCAAAGATACAGAATTCAACAGACCTCAAATGGAGTTCCCTTTATCCACTCCTAAATTCTATGCAGTGGTTTGTAGTCCGGCAATACACCATACTATGGGTGGACTTGTTATAAACAATAAGGCTGAGGTTATTAATAAAGAAGGTAAGGCAATTACCGGGTTATTTGCTGCAGGAGAAGTAACCGGAGGCATCCATGGTGCTAACAGACTTGGCGGAAATGCAGTTGCTGATATTATCGTATTCGGCAGGATTGCAGGTACTGGAGCTGAGGCATTTGTTAAAGCCAACGGTGGAAATACTCCAGCAACTATTAAAGCAGAATCAAATGAAGGAACAGCAATACCAGAAGTTAAAGGAAACTACAAAGATGGTACCTATACAGGTAAAGGAACTGGTAAGGGTGGAGATATTGAAGTAGAGATCAAAGTCACTGATTCTTCTGTAACTTCAATTACAGTAACAAAAAACAGTGAAACTCCAGAGATATTCAAAACAGCAGAAACCAAGGTTATAAACCAGGTTATAAAGACTCAGAAGGCTGAGGCAGACGCTGTTGCAGGAGCTACTTTAAGTGTAGACGGTCTTCTAAAAGCAATTTCAGAAGCTCTTTCAAAAGCAAAATAATCCAAATTTCGACTTTCAATCAAATTGAGAGTCGAAATTTTTTTAATATTTTGTGAACATCGATTCTTTTAGCAAAAATCCACTGTTTCCAACATTATTTTCATCACAAAACGCTTACAATGTGCTGTTTTTCAATATTTCGATTGATATAATTTAACTAAGATCAATTACTCCAACCTAAAGGCCCGTAATTGAAATTATCCTTGTATATCAATCACTTTTGAACTATATGAACAATACTTCAAATACTCTCTTCAAACTTTTTGTTTAAGAGGGTATTTTTTTATACTATTAATCACTTTTTTTATATTCCAGTGATCCCATTAAATTTCTACATTAGTTAAAAATTTCCACGTCCCTTAAACAACTTATATCTATTAGTTATTTAATAGTTTGGAAACATTTTAATCTAAAATTAACAACAAAAAAATCAAAAAAATTTTCTCGTTAAAAAAATCATTCGATTGTATAAAATCGGTCAGTCAAAAAATTGACGAACTTTCTTTTTTTTATGATTCTGGGTTCATATCGGTCAGTCATTAAAAATGTGAATTAATGCCATTTATAAGACATTAAAATTATAGCGGTCAGTCGCAGTTCAAAAAGTTGCTAAATGATAACTATTATCGGTCAGTCGTGAAAAAAGATAAGTAACTCTATTTATAGAAATATCTTAAGTTCTCACAAAGGAAAAATCGAACTAAGGCATAATGAATTAATAACTGTTTAAATAATAATAAAATATGTTAAAATATGATATAGATAGATTAATGATTATAACAATAATTAAAAACAATATAAATATAATAAAAGAATATGCATATAATAGTTGGATATGTCGCATGAATCGCATATACATGCATTGATGAACCTATCAGATTTATGTTCAGGCAAATTTATGATATGCCAATAATAATTTCAATTAATCTTCAATATATCAGTTTCAACCCGCAAAAACTGACCGAAAAATTGGAAAATGATAAAATGCATTGGTAATCAAGAGATATAAATTGGACCATGCCTGGATTGGTTACAAAATATTTACAAAAAATCCGATGCATATACTGAATGAAAATGGTATATTTAGGCTGAAATAAGAAATGGAGGAACAGTAATAATATGTTAACAATATTAAATTTACATTTATTGAATTTAGAGACATTCTGTAGTAATATTTCGAAGGCATCTGGTTTACTTCTTGGAATAACGCCTTATTAATCAGAAAACTTAGATAAAAAACTTAAAATTTATAAAAAATTAGACGGGGGAGGGAGTAAAATGAATAAAATTAATTCTAAAAAGATTGTAGCTTTAATAAGTGCGATCATTTTCTTTTTGTCCATTAGCATTCCAGCTCTAGCTGCCCCGGTACTAAGTGATGTTAAAAGCGCAATATTCCCATCTTTAGATTCTATATATAGAGATCAAGACTATATGAACTGGAAAATAACTGAAACAGCAACTCCAAGAGAGTTCGAGATACATCTTGAGATTAATGGAGCGAAAAATGATATCAAGGATCAGTTAATAACTTTCTATTTCACAGATGAAATGGGAATTAAGCCAGACGAACTAGTAAATGAGTTCATGGCATTGACTTCAAATCCACCGGTAATTGCTAACCCTACTAATAACTACTCAGTATCAATTACTAAGAATCTAGCTTCACTAACATATGATAAAGAATCAAAAATCTATTCCTTAAAATTAACTGCAACAACAGCTCCTGAAAAATTATCCTTCAAAGTTAAACTAATTCCGGATACTACTAATTTAGGAATAGTTGCACTTGGAAAGTCAGGCACTGATGTTATAGCTGCAACAGCTGAACAAAGTGCATTTAAATCGGTACAAACAACAGAAGTATTCACTACAGCAGTTAATCCAATAGAATTCGTCAAAGTTAATAATAATCAAGTTGTTTTAAAGACTGCCTTGTTGGATCCAGTTGAAGCATTCGAGACAGAACTCGTTAGATTGGCATCAGCACAAGCAGTATCAACTAAGGCAACAGAAACAACACCAGTTGATACAACTCCATCAACACAAACAACAGAAACAACACCAGTTGATACAACACCATCAACGCAAGCAACAGATACAACACCATCAACACAAGCAACACCAACAACTCAAGCGACTGAGACAACACCAATTGATACAACGCCATCAACCCAGGCAACAGAAACAAAGCCGGTAAATACTACTGCACCAACTCAAGCAACTGAGACAACACCAGTAGAAACAATACCATCAACTCAACCGACTACAACTACTGCACCAACAATGGATATACCAATAATTAATAAATCATTGACTCCATCTTTAAGTGCACCAATTGTAATGGCACCGATGGCTGTTTTAGCACAGGAAACAAGCTCTGGAAGCGGAGATATCAAAGCTGGAACAAGTACTATATATGGGTCATACTCATGGAATGCTACTGCAGTTTCAGATACAACAGGATCTTATGTAGATTGGGTAATTACAATCTCTCAACCAGCCCTATCTGGTAATACAAGATATCAAGCATTTAAAGTTGTAATACCATCAGATTTTAAACCTATATCTGCAACAAATATTATTAGCGCAACAGGTGAGAGTTCAATTGATAGAAAAATTTCCACCGATGGCAGAACCGCAACCTTCTGGTCATCAGGTTATGGCACTGGAGCATCGTCTATGACAGTGACAATTAGAACTTATGTGACTAATGGTATAAATACAACATCACCAACTTTTAATATAGGATTTACACCAACAATTTTTAGTTTTAGTGATAAAAAATTTTATGGACCAAGTAACTCTATTACTGGAACTGTATGGACTGAGATTCCATCTACAGTCACAGCTTTAAGTCCTTCACCTACAGTAAAAAATCCTGATTATGCACCAATTGTCGATTTTACAGTTAATAAACTTGACCAAAATAATAATCCTTTAGCGGGAGCTGTATTTACTTTAACTGGACCAAATACTTATACTTCTGGTACTAGTGGTTCTGATGGAAAAGCGTTGTTCAAGAGTGTACTAGCGGGATCTTACACACTAACAGAAACTACTGTTCCATCAGGATATACAGGTGTGCAACCTCAAACTGTAGTTATTAGTTCTACTTCAACTTCTGTTAATATAACAAATACGCTGATTCCTTACTTAATAAAGATTGATTCCAAGGATCAGGGTGGTAATGGAATTGTTGGAGCTGTATATGAAGTAACTAATACAACAACAGGAACTCTTGTAGGTAGTTTTACTACTGGAACAGGTGGTACTGTAACGACATCTCAATTAATAGCAGGAAACAACTATAGTGTTAAACAAGTTTCTGTGCCAGCTGGATATACAGCAACTGCTGTTACTCCACAAGTTATAACCGGTTTGGTTTCTGGCACTACTACTTTGACATTCAATAACTTAGTTAATACAACTACTAATTTAACAATTAACTTAAAGAAGACTAACACAACAACTAACCTTGCAGGTGGAATATTTGAGATTTGGACTACTGGAGCCAGCCCTGTAAAAGTTGCTACATCAGCTGCAACTGATACAAATGGTAATGTGACAATTTCAAATATACTTAATGGTAAAACATATGAAGTTCGTCAAGTAACCGCACCTTCAGGATATTCAGTAGCTGGATCACAAACACTTGACCTGACTGGAGTAACAACGAATAGCACTAAAGCAATACAGTTCTACAACAGTGACTTTATTTTGAATATCAACTTGAAGGACTCGACTAACAATACGAAGAATCTAAGTGGTGGAGTATTTGTTGCAAAATTTAATGGGACACAGATAGGAAATGCAGTTACAACAGATACGAATGGGAATGCAACAATAACAGGGCTTGCTTCCGGAAACACATACACTATTGAAGAAGTAACCCCTCCAGTTGGCTATATGCCAATGACTCCTCAAACTGTGTCAATAAGCACAAATATAACTATACGAACTCTCCATTGAAATTGACTTTAACCCTTAAGGGTACAGATGGAACAGTTCTAAGTGGAACTAACTTTAATTTAAAGAATTCTTTAGGAGTTTCTGTAGCTACTGGTACTACTGATGCGGTTGGTAAAATTACTTGGAGTGGTTCTACTTTAGTTTATGGGAACACATACACAATTGAACAAACTAGTGTAAACACTGGTTATAAAATTGCACAACCCCAAAGTGTAAAATTAACTTCAACCGAAACAACAGTTAATTTTGTAAATACTATGTTAGCAAAAATTAATCTTACGCTGCTGAAAGTAGATTCCACAACTCCTATCGCCGGAGCAGAGTTTATTATTAAAGATCAAAATTACAACATTGTTGGATCATTAATGACAACAGATTCAAACGGCAAGCTTACATTTACAGGGTTAGAAACAGGGCAAACATATATAGTTGAGCAGGTTTCAACACCAGCAGGATATCTGCCAGTGCAACCATTTAATATAACTACTACTTCGGAAGTAACTATTCAAACAATATATAATTCCACTGGTACTACCACTGTAAATAGCTTGATAATAAATGCAGTTGATAAAGCGAATCCAAGTATCAAGCTTGAAGGAGCAGAGTTTAAAGTAACTGGACCTGGCGGAACGTTCTATGTAACTACTAACAAAGATGGATTCGCTGCATTAACAAATCTTCCTTATGGAACTTATACGGTAATACAAACAAAAGTACCGGTTGGTTATGTAGCTTCAACTGCTTCGTACAGCGTACCAGTGGCAAATACCATCAGCATATTGACTGTAGAAAACCTAAATACTGGAACTACTTTATCTCCAGCAATTATCAAAGCAACAGTCCTAGATTGGGATACATCAAAACCAATTCAAGGTGTAACAATAAGACTAACAGATAATCTAGGAAATACCCTTTATGCAACAACAGATGTAAATGGGGTCGTAACCTTTGGAGGTCTTGATGTAACTCGAACATACGTATTGACTTCAACTTCAGCTCCATTTGAATATGGACGTAATCCATATATTTCAACTGGACCATTAACATTTATTAAGGACTCAGCAACACCACTTTATATAGAGGCAACATTAAAAATACAAAAGATTGCCACCAAAGAACTAGTTATAAATGTTATGGAGTATGGGGATACAACGATTCCAATTGTAGGTGCGATTTTAGATATCTACAAACCAGACGGAACAATATATAACTCAGTCACAACTACTTCAAATGGCTCAGCAAGGATTATGCTTCCTGCAGGTTATACATACACAGTAAAACAAAGAACTTCAGACGCAACACATCTAATTAGTTCACAGATTTATAGTGTGAAAATGTCAGATCCAAATGCTTTGTTCATCCCGAATAAGCTGATAGCACCTCAGAATTCCATCAGAAGTATTTCAGTTACAAAAGCTTGGGATGGTACAACTACTTGGCCGTCAGGCATTACTAGTGTGAGCATTGATGTATTAGGAAATGGAGTTAAAGTAGGTAACTCACAAATAATCAGCAGCTCTACAACAAATTGGACTACAACTTTTAATGTTCCAAAATATGATGCCGATCATTTAATGATTAATTATACTATCAAAGAAAATCCGGTAACAGGTTATTATCCGATATACACAAGTACTGACAATACAGGAAATAATTGGAAAGTTACCAATTACAAAGGGGTAAATACTACTCCATCTGAATCGTGCTCACCATTATTCCCACCACAAGTAAATAACCAGTACAAAATAGCTATGACTTATCTGGCAAGCAATTTTGGACTTTTTGAATTCTTAAATCCAGCAACAGGGAAAAATGACACACTTCTTGCAGGATTTTGTGCGGATAGAAATACTACATGGGTTGACAAGGGTTATTATTACTCAAATATGGAATTCTTTAATGAACAACAATTAATTGCCAAACCATTCAATATTGGTATTGCAGGAAATGTTCCAATTACCCAAGCAAAACTCGATGAGCTAAGAAAAGTTATGGCTTATGCACATGAGGTATTCCTTAATCCAACAATATTAAATTCAATATTACTTACTGATGGTCCGAATAATATTTCGAGAATGAATTATGCTGAAGGACTTGGATATGCTGTTTGGCATGTGCTATATGACTATGTTCCTACATTTAATAGTGGATACCCAGTTAGAGATACATTTGCAAGTAAAATATATAATGCAGCTCTAGCATATGATCCATCAAATCCAAGCGGGTATTTGATAGGCACAGGTACAACTACAATAGGCAATTCAGTTATTCAGAATATCAATCCTTCAACAATTGGAACAAATAATACTTATAAATTGAACTTCCTAATTAGTAATAATGGTACCCCTGGAAATTTATACCAGAAGGGGACACAATCAATAGTTACAGTCCAAAAATGCACAACCACTTATACAGTAACAAGTATAGATGTATTTGGACAAAAGACATGGGTTAATGATACTCCAGCTGACAGACCAGCTTCAATTACAGTACAACTAATGCAGAAGATCGGAACTGGTACATGGTCAGCAGTATCTGGCAAAACTCAAAGTGTAACTCCAGATATTAATGGAAACTGGACATATAATTTCAAAGACTTACCTACTTATTCAGGAAATGACCCAATAACATATTCTGTAACTGAAACAATTGTACCTAGTGGATACACAGTGACTTATGACGGATACAATATTACGAATAAATTGGAAAAGACTCCATTTAGCATTCTAAAACTTGGAGAGAAGAATATAGTACTCCCTGGTGCAGAGTTTACTTTATATGGATCTACAACAGTAGCACCAATAACGAAGGATCTTAATAAGATCATTCAAGGTCCATTGAGTACTGATAGCAATGGTGCACTAACATTTAGTCCACTCAAAATAGGAACCTATTACCTTAAAGAAACGAAAGCTCCAATTGGATATATGCTTTCCGACACATATTATAGGGTTGTTGTTTCACTTACAAGTGGAACAATGGATGTCAAAGTTTATTCAACTGAGACTGGTTCAGTTTTATTATCGAAGGATTCAATAGGAAGGCCTCAGATACTAAACCAACCATATAAAGGACAGATGTACTTAAAGAAGGTAGATGGTTTCGGGAATATTCTGCCAGGGGCAGTCTTTACCCTGACACAAGGGACTACTACTACGACCTATACAGTAGACTCTTCTGGAATTCTATTAATAAATAACCTAGCTCCGGGAGATTATATACTGACCGAAACAACTACCCCTCCAGAATATTATCCAAATACTAACGTTTATTACATTAATGTGGATCAGGAGGGAAAAGTAATTGTAAGGCTGAATGACAAAGATACTGGGATAGTACTTCCATCAGATCCTCTGGTGATTGCCAACTATAAAAAGGCAACTCTTGTAATTAAAAAGGTTGATGACAAGGGGAATATATTGCCAGGAAATGGTGCAGATGTAGGAGCAAAATTTACTTTAACCGGTAATGCGCCTTTAACTTATACTCAAACAGTTACTGTTGATTCTAATGGACTTGTAAAATTCGTAGATTTACAACCAGGAACATATACGCTTAAGGAATCAAGAGCCCCTGATGGATATATGGGAGAACTGAGAACTTATATTGTCACTATTGGAACAGACGGGAAAATAACAATCAGGTTAGGTGAGCAAGATGTAACGCCAGCACTGAATGACCCGCTCATTGTCGTTAACAAGAGACTGGGAGAATATCCCAAGACCGGTGGAATCGGAAGTCTTATCTTCTATGCAAGTGGATTATTGATAAGCAGTGGCGCAGGATTAATGATTTACAGAAGACGAAGACTGGATGACCCTGGAGGTGATGCTTTTGATTAAAGATCACCTGATACAAAAGCAGGAGGTGAACCCTCCATAATAAGAAACTTAAGAAAAAGCTCTGAAAAGAGAAGAGGAACAAAAGGAATCCAGAGAAAACCAAAGATTAACTGACAGTGAGTGAGTTAAAAAGTAAAAAACAAAAGAATTAAATAATAAGGGAGAAAAACTAATGAAACAATTAAAGAAAATATTAAGTTTAGTAATCGCATTAGCCTTTGTTCTGGCGTTCTTAACACCAGTAACAGCAAAAGCTGCACTAACTCCGCCAACTGCAACAAAAGTTGTAGTCACTAAAGTAGGACTCGAAAGTCTAACAGGGTGGCCTAAGGGCGGGGGAACAGATACATATAACGGAACGCAGATATCAGATATGGGCACATATTTTGGTACCCATACACTAATGCCAGGTGTTGCATTTAAAATAACAGATGCAAATGGTGTGGTATTTAAGAATGGAACTTCAGATTATTGGTTAACAGATGCAAATGGACAAATTAACGTAACTCTTGGAAGCGGAACTTGGACATTTAATGAAGTAAAATCAGCTTCAACTTATGTTGGACCAAATGGTGAAGTATTAACTGATGCAGCCGCAGTACCATTCACACTTGTACTACCAATGGTAATGGCTAATGGAAATTACTTTGATGATTCATCCAATCCACTATATGTATATCCTAAGAATACTGATGAAAAGCCAATCATAGACAAGAACTTTGCTGGTCTCGCAAACCCAGTAGCACCTGGACCTAAAAATTTAGTTGGACATCAGATTGGTGATTTAATACCTTACGAAATTATCACTGTAATTCCAGCAAAGTCAAATTATATGACTGCAAACTGGTCTGACCGTATGACTGAAGGATTAACCTTTGACCCATCAACACTAGTTATTACAGTCAATGGAACTGAATTAATACCTACTGATTATGTACTAAGTTCAACTCCACAGGGATTTGACATTAAGCTTACAACATCAGGGCTTGATAAAATAAGCAATCAAACAGCACCAGTAACAGTAAAAATTACATATAGTGCAGTACTTAATGAGAATGCAGTAGTTGATATTCCAGAGTCCAATGATGTTACTTTCAACTATGGAAATAATCCGGATCATGGAAATACTCCAGTACCTGTAACTCCAAAAGATGGAGAAATTAAAGTTGACAAGACATTCTGGAACGCAGACGGAACTTCAATGGCACCTCCAGCAGGAGTAGAAGCAAAAGTACAGCTATACAATGCAAATACAGGTGTAGCAGTAGGATTAGCAGTTACTCTGAATGCAGCTAACGGATGGACTTACACATGGACAGGCCTTGATATGGCTTATCAGTATAAAGTTGTGGAAATGCATATCACAGGTTATTCAGCAGAATACCTTTCAACTGGAACTGGTTTAACTTCAATAAAGATTTGGAAAGATAATAACCCAGGACCTTTAACTCCAGAAGAACCAAAGGTTGTAACTTATGGTAAGCAGTTTGTAAAGACTGGTGAAGCTGGTGCAAGACTTTCAGGTGCAGAATTCGTAGTTAAGGATTCAACAGGCAAATTCCTTGCTCTTAAAGATGCAGCAACTCAGCAGACTGAAATCAATGCATATTATACAGCAGAAGCAGCATACCAGGCAGAAGTAGCAAAAGCAACTACAGCTGAACCAAATACAGCAGCAATTGCAGCTGCAAAAACAACTAGAGACGCAGCATATGCAGCAATGAACATGCAGTGGACTTGGGTATCAGCACAAGTTGACGCATTCAAGTTTACATCCAATCAGGATGGTCAGTTCGCAGTTCTAGGACTTAATGCTGGGACATATCAGTTAGTTGAAACAAAGGCTCCAGTTGGATACGCAGCATTGACTTCTCCAATCGACTTCACTGTTGGATCTGGAACAGCATCATCAGGAAATATTCCATTTGCTGTTGATGGATTGGTTAACAATGCACAGAATGTTATAAATATTAAGGTTACTATTCCTCAGACAGGTGGCATCGGTACATTGATATTCGGAGTTGTTGGAGTTGCACTTATGGGTGGAGCTACAGTTGCAATGAAGAATAGAAAAGAAGAAGAAACTGAAGAATAATAATTAATAAATAACCGGATGGGCGGGTAACCGCCCCTTTCGGGAAAAGCATCTGGATTCGGATGTTTTTCCCGAAAGAGAATAATTTTTGGAGGTGGCAAGATGAATATTATGAAAAAACTTAATATCTTAATTTTGATCCTGGTATTCAGCTTATTGATTTTGCCGGTCAGAAGCTTTGCCTCTGGAAATAATTCTGTTAATATTAACCTTCCGGTAGAGATAACTGATTCTAACTCTATTTATAAGGTTTGGAAAGTAACAGGGTCTGATTTGACTCTTTCAGTAAATGACTTGAATAAGTCACTGGTTAAATTAACAGAAGCTGAACTTGAAACAAAGTATGGAGTTAGTCAGGATACTGATAAACCAATAGACAGAATAACCTATGTTAATAATCTTGAAGATGGCAGGTACTATTTCAGATTAAAGAGTGAGTTCACTTCAGGCAAGATAGTCTACTTCCTAATAGACCTCCCAGTTATAGAAGGAAGTACAACCTATAATAATGTAACGGCTTATCCTAAGACTGATACTATAGAGAAAGAAAAAGGGTCTCTACAGATTCTAAAACTTGGTGTTTCTGGTACAACAAAAAGTCCTTTGAAAGGTGTTCTGTTTGACTTGGATATGTTAGACAGCAATGGCAACCGAGTTCCAGTCAAAACAGGACTTGAGACGGACAGTACAGGAGTTATTCTAGTCACGGATCTTGAACCGGGTGAGTATTTTATCATTGAATCAAAACCATTGCCGGGATACGTTGCTTTAAGCGATCAAAAAGTAAATATTATCCAGGGTGAAAGAACATACATAACCTTAGAGAACCGTAAAAAACCAGTAGGTCCACCACCTCCGGATATTCCAGATACAGGTGATACTCTTCAGTTCTTGTTAATGGGTTCAGGTATTTTAGTATCTTTAGGTGGATTCTTAATCTACACTAAGAAGGAAAAAAAGAATAAAGAAGATTAATAGAATAACATACGCTATATTCAGGGGAATATATTTTGGGTTAACTATTGCAGGAAGTTGATCTAAAAATACATCTTACTCTCCAGGGGCACCGGGATATTTCCGATGCCCTTTTAAAATTCATCAATATAACCTACATACTAATTCTCAGCATTGTTAATGTAAAATAACTGAAAACAAGCAATAAGTATGTTGTTAAGCAATTATAATTAAGTAACACGGTAATAATCTTTAATATACAGTGAGGAAGCAATGAGCTCAGAACTACCTAAAAAGAAAAAAAAGAAAAAAAGCAGAATAAAAAATATCATAATTACCTTAATATTTGTTCTAGGCCTGAGCATTGCAGCATATCCAATCATCAGCAGACTGTATTATACATTTAATGCAGCAGAACAGGTTACAAAGTTTGAGGTTTCAGCAAAAGAATTGACCTCTGATGAAGTTAAAAAGAGAATTGAGCTTGCTCGTGCATTCAACGAGTCTATTCAATCCTCCAGCATTACTGATCCGTATACAGATGCTCAAAAAGCAGCTGGTAAGGCAGAGTATGCAAGAATGCTTGAAATCCATGAGCAAATGGGACATATAGAAATACCGAAGATTAATATAGATATTCCAATATTTGCAGGTACAGCAGAAGTAGTTCTTCAAAAAGGCGCAGGTCACTTAGAAGGCACAAGTCTACCTGTTGGAGGTAACAGTACACACTCTGTAATTACAGCACATTCTGGGCTGCCAACAGCGAGATTGTTCTCTGACTTAAACAAGCTTCAAATTGGAGATAAGTTTTATGTACATAACGT
>JASDTM010000089.1:0-2879 GCA_041891535.1 Clostridiaceae bacterium | reverse complement strand
TTGATTTTATCATAGAAGACCTTTTTGTATTTACAGAAAAACTTTCACTCTCTCACTTTTTCTCTAAATATCTTTATAATTACTAAGTTCATTGTCAAATTATATTATTGACAATGAACTTAATTTTTTTTATTTTCTTCTTCCAACATTCTCTGAGAGGCCCTTAAATAATGTTTTGCATCCTCTTTTCCCCATGTGAATATTATGGATTCATAGCAGGAGAGAGAGCGCTTTAAATAGAATTCTGCTTCTCTTGGCTGTCTGATTTTATAGTTTGTTTCACCCATTCTTGATAACAGGATTGCAAGGCTTGGAAGATCGGATTCTTCATTGCAGTTTACAAGGGCTTGTTCGTAGAATTCTAGAGCACTGTTGAAATCGCCCCTTAATCTTGCACCCTCACCCAGATAGAAGAGAACTGAAGCCTTACACAGGGTATATTCATTGAATAATTCTCTTGTCTCATAGTAGGAGAGAACTTCGTATAAACTAGCTTCTCCTTCACTTTTATGTCCTTTCAAAAGGTAGAGATATCCTCTGAATTTTTTTAAGAGTATTTCGTTCTCCTCAGAAATATTCCCCTCAAGATTGGAGCTAGTCTCTCTTAAAGCATCTTCAATAAGATCCTTGTCCTCAATATTAATCGCATTATGTATAAGAAGAAGGTATCCCTTAAATGCAAGACCATAAAATTTGTTCTGCATGGACAGATTTATCATTCTTTTGATATTTTGCTCTGCAGTGCCGTGTAAGCCTCTGTCTGTGAAGAATCTCGCATGGATATACAGAAGCCTTATATAGTACTGGAGCATATCAGGGCTCCTGTGATCGGGTAGTGCCTTATATGCAGTAGCCATGGAATCAAATTCTTCATTGAAATCCCTTGGACTTATTTTAATCTGTGGAAGCCTTATTGTGTCTCTCTCCGGCAGCACCGGAAACAGCTGGTGGTTGACATCATACAAATACTCCATCCTAATTATCTTATAGATGAAAGCATCCCTGATACTTCTGCTCAATTCAAACTGCCTTATTGCCTCATTTAATTGTCTTAAAGGGTCTGCGTATTTATCCCAGGTCGATGAGAAAATCTTCGCCCATTTCTTATGTATTTCTGAAATACTGATTTGATTTAAAGATTCTTCAATATATTTTTTAATCAATGGGTTTGAAATCTGAATAATTGGCTCTCCCAGAACATCTTCATCATAATCCAAAAGATCAAATTCATTCAGCTCCACAAGAGAATCAATTATTATCTGTCTTTCAACATCCATCATTGTGATCAACTGCTCTACGTAACATGGAATCTCAAGGAGAGATAAATTCTCCAGGATTGTACCTGATATTGGCTTTAAGAGTGAGCAGGTTTTTTTAATAAACACTTCAATTTTACTGGAGCTTAAATCAATATTCCCTTTTTTGTTCCATTGGCTTACCAAGTCAGTTAAAAGAACAGGTAAACCAGATGTCATTTCATATAGAGTAACTGGGTCCGGCGCAGATGGAGCATGCTCATGAATAAACTCCATGGTTTCATTCTTTGAAAAAGGAAGCATAGTTTGTATATTCAAAAGATTCTTTCCAAGAAGACTTCTGATTATGGGCAGTGAACTAAGCTTTGTCTTTTGAGCAGTTGAAATACTAGGTACATTGACTGAAACGGAGTTTGCAGTGAGACTTGTGGTCATGATGAAAACCATATTGTCAGAATTTGTACTGAAGCAATAATCCAAGGTCTCCATTGATTCAGAATCCATACTGTCAATCTCATCAATGGCCAAAATCAGCTTGAATCTTTTACTGATGAGGGAGAATATGAAATTATTAATATCCTTGACTTCCTGCAGTGTTTTGGACTTCAGATAATCCAGCAGAGTAGGGCTTTTTAGTCCAGGATACTTGTTATATATGGTTTGAATAATACTGTCTCCCTTGTTAATATCAAGCTGCCTTAAAAGCTTTTTTAAAATTAGAAATATGGAGAATCTCTCCAGCTCTTTTTCATGCCTGAAGCAATAGATTTTAACCATAATTGTATTTTCATTTGCTTTATCAGAAACCTTAATTTCTTCAATCTCATGAATCAACCTGGTTTTACCGGTTCCCGGTATTCCCTTTACCAAGAGGGAAGGCGTTATTATACCTTCTGTAAACATACTGATGGTTTTATTAATAACCTGAGTAATTCCATCTCTTGAAAAAAGAGGGTATATAACATCAGTCTGGAGTTCAAAGGGTTTTTGATCTAAAAGCTTTTTGAAGGTTTCTTTAAAATGAAGTCCCGGCTCCATGTCCAACTTGTTTTTAAGGTTTTTCTGATATTTCTTATATATATCGGTCGCTTCTGAAAACTTTCTTTTTTCCGTATATATTTTTATTAATTCCAAAGCAGAAGATTCAGATAAGGGATCTATTTCCAATATCTTTGATAAGACTGCCATTTTGTCATCTAAAGAGCCTTCACCACGCATTTCAGGATTTTCAATTTTATCAGTTAATAAAGAACTATACAGCTTTTTTAAAAGGACCTTATATTCATTTCTGTATTTTTCCCTGTTGGTCTGTATAAGCTCATTTAAATCAATAGATTCCATTGTTCCTTTATCAGATTTATCAAAAGATGCCAGGAAATCCATCTCATAAAAGGATAGAAGTCTTTTTAATGAGAATGATATATCATCTTTTTGATTGATTTCAGAATGAGTAACAACATATGGATTTTCAAAGTACTTAAGGTCAGTAATGACTTCAATGTTGTCGGAAAAAGCTATTTTGGTTTTATTGATTTCCTTGTTGAAGAGTTCCTTGCTAGTGGCTTTGCCTATGACATAAATGGCATTTCTTAAGTTAAGTCTGGCGTTTTCCCTTGGTGAATC
>JASDTM010000088.1:14304-19076 GCA_041891535.1 Clostridiaceae bacterium | reverse complement strand
GTCCGGGAATTTGCCAAGGAACAGGAAATCTCAAACTACTTTGAGGTGGGTAAGGTGGGCATTGAACATGCACTTCTACCTGAGCAGGGACTTGTTGTACCTGGGGATATGATTATCGGGGCAGATTCACATACCTGTACCTACGGTGCTTTAGGGGCATTCTCCACGGGAATTGGCTCAACTGACATGGCAGCGGGCATGGCAATGGGTAAAACCTGGTTCAAGGTTCCATCAGCCATAAGATTTGAACTTACGGGCAAGCCAAAAAAATGGGTATCAGGTAAGGACATCATCCTTCATATCATAGGATTAATAGGGGTGGAAGGCGCCAGATACAAATCCATGGAATTCACTGGCAAGGGAATTGCCCATCTATCCATGGATGACAGATTCACCATTGCAAACATGGCAGTGGAGGCTGGTGCTAAAAATGGCATATTTCCTGTAGATGGTATAACAATGGAATATGTCAAAGCCCACAAAACCAAAAACAAGGCTATGAAAAAGAAGGTGAGGAAATTTGAGGCAGATAAGGACGCCTATTATGACTTCACCATGAATATAGATTTAACAAAAATCAAACCTACAGTAGCACTCCCAAATATACCGGATAATACAAAGCCCGTTGAGGAAGTTGCAGGAATTAAGATTGACCAGGTTGTTATAGGGTCCTGCACAAATGGCAGAATCTCAGATATGGAGATTGCTGCAAAGATTATGAAGGGTAAGAAGGTTGCCGATGGTGTCAGGGTAAGTGTCAGACCTGCAACCCAGGAAATTTTCCTTGAATGTGTAAAAAAAGGATATACAGAAATATTCATAAGCGCCGGAGCTGTTTTTTCAACACCAACCTGCGGACCTTGCCTGGGTGGCCATATGGGAATACTTGCCAAGGGAGAGAAATGCGTATCAACAACCAACAGGAACTTCACAGGACGCATGGGTCATGAGACATCGGAAATATATCTGGCAAGCCCAGCAGTGGCGGCTGCCTCTGCAATCACAGGATATCTAACAGAGCCGGGAAAACCAAGATTAATATTCGGGTAAGGAGAAACAATGGGTAAAGTTTTTAAATACGGAGAAAATATAGATACAGATGTCATAATACCTGCAAGGTTTTTAGTATCCACAGACCATAAGGAGCTGGCCTCCCACTGTATGGAGGATATAGACAAGGACTTTTCTAAAAATGTTAAAGAAGGTGACTTTATAGTTGCCGGCAAGAACTTTGGGTGTGGATCCTCAAGGGAGCATGCACCTATTGCCATAAAAGCATCAGGTATAAAGTGCGTAATCGCCCCCACCTTTGCAAGAATCTTCTATAGAAATGCTTTTAATACTGGACTTCCAATATTGGAATCAGAGGAAGCAGCAGAGAAAATCAACCCAGGTGATGACATTGAAGTGGATTTTGATAAAGGAATCATCAAAAACAATACTAAGGGTGAAACATATAAAACTGAGGCATTCCCGCCATTTATCAACCAGATCATAGAGCATGGCGGACTTGTCGGCTATGTAAAGGCGAAGATTGAAAATGGAGATTAAAATTGCTTTAGTTCCCGGAGATGGAATAGGACCAGAGGTGGTTTCAGAAGCTGTCAAGGTTCTTAAAAGAATAGGTGAGATTTACGGACATTCCTTCAAATTTTCTGAATATAAAGCCGGTGGCTCTGCCATTGATACCTTCGGTGAACCACTACCTAATGAGACAATAAAAGGCTGCAGATTAAATGACAGTATTCTTCTGGGGGCTGTGGGCGGACCTAAGTGGGATGAGGTTTCATCTGACAAAAGGCCTGAAAGGGCGATATTGGGTTTAAGAAAGGAATTTGGCTTATATGCAAACCTAAGACCTGCCATTCTTTTCAGTGAACTTAAGGATGCTTCGCCACTGAAAGAGAGCATAATATCAAAGGGCTTGGATCTTATGGTGGTAAGGGAGCTTACCGGTGGAATTTACTTTGGCGATAAAAAAACAGAAGAAATTAATGGAATTGTTTCTGCCTTCGATGTGGAAAGATACTCAGTTTCTGAGATAGAAAGAATAGCTCATACTGCATTTAAAATGGCAATGAAAAGAGGAAAAAAAGTCACCTCAGTTGATAAATCCAATGTCCTTGAATCCTCAAGACTTTGGAGAAAAACAGTAATTGAAGTTTCAAAGCAGTTTCCCGAAATTACCCTAAGTCACTTCTACGTGGATAACTGTGCAATGCAGCTTGTCATGAATCCCGGACAATTCGATGTCATTGTAACCTCCAATCTTTTCGGAGATATTTTATCTGATGAGGCTAGTGTAATAACAGGCTCCATCGGCCTTTTACCCTCCGCCTCTTTAAATGAGTCAGGCTTTGGACTCTATGAACCAGTACATGGATCAGCTCCGGATATTGCAGGTAAAAATATCGCAAATCCAATAGCTACAATCCTGTCAGCAGCCATGATGCTCAAGTATTCCTTTGATATGGAAGAGGAGTCTTCCTCCATTGAAAAAGCGGTGAAAAAGATCCTGGCTTCAGGTTACAGAACAGCTGATATAGTTACTGAGAACACAAGTGTAGTTGGTACCAAAGAAATGGGAGACCTTATAGTAAATGAGCTGAGTAAGCAAATCATATAAAGGCAGACCTATAATAATAAAGTTGATTTAAAAGGTGATGTTGAAAATTGGAAAACCCATTTTTCAACATCACCTTTTTGAAAGATACTTCCTCTGTTGGACAAACAGTAAAATGGGTATACACCACTCATTTTCCATCACTTTATTTTTTTAACATGAAACATGAATAAAAACAGATATACGAAATTATTTTTTTGCACCTTAAAGTAATTTCTGATGTGTATCAGGTTAATCAAAAAATAAACAAAAGAGAAGTGAAACTGTTATAATTATATTGAATATGTAGTTGGAGGGGAAGCATGCTAAATTACAAAAATGTGGTTCGTGCAGGATCCCTGGAGGAAGCCTATGAGGTGTATTCCGGGAACCTTAAGAATGTACTTTTAGGTGGTACCAACTTTTTAAGAATAGGGAATGCGAATTTTGAAACAGCCGTTGATCTTTCTGACCTGGGGTTAAGATATATCAAGGATAATGGAAATGAGATTGAAATGGGTGCTTATACAACCTACAGAGATCTTGAAACTGACGAATTGACTAAGGGCATCAGTCATGGTGTAATTCCAAAAGCATTGTCCCAGGTTCTTGGAGTACAGTTCAGAAACAGTGTTACCATTGGAGCGTCATTGGCTTCCAGGTACGGTTTTTCTGACTCTATCCCTGTATTTCTTGCCTTGAAGACAGAGATTGAGCTGGTCAAGGGTGGAAGAATGACCTTGAGTGATTACCTTGATATGAAGCCGGTAAGAGATATTCTGTCCCGTGTTTTCATTCCAAAATCAGATATTTTAGTCAGCTATGAAGCCATGAGAAATTCAGCCTCTGATTTTCCTGTTTTAAATGCAGCAGTATCCTATGAGAATAAGGAATGGAAGGTTATTATAGGTGCTCGTACTGGTAAGGCGGTTTATTGCCCGAAGGCCGGAGAGTTTTTAACCAAGGAAGGCTGGAGTGAGGAGAATGCTGCAAAAGCCGGAGAAATAGCTTCTGAAGAGGTTCAATACTCACAAAATGGTGCGGCATCAGCAGAATACAGGAAAATGATAGCTCCTGTACTGGTTAAAAGATGCATAAGCGAGGTAAAAACATGGTTATAAACACAAATGTAAATGGAAAAAATGTTAAGCTTGAAGCCTTGCCGGATGATAATCTTGCTGATGTACTAAAAAAAGCCGGATACAGTGTAAGACAGGGCTGTGATACAACAAACTGCGGACTGTGTACAATATGGTTCAATGAAAAACCAATGCTTTCATGTTCAATACCTGCATTCCGTGCAGAGGGGCAGAAGCTCACAACCATTGATGGAATTGATTCGGAGGCTAAAAAGCTTGCTGCATTAATTGCAAAGGAAGGTTCTGATCAATGTGGATTCTGCAGTCCAGGATTCATAATGAGTGTCATTGCAATGAAAAAGGAGCTTAAAAACCCTACGGATGAAGAAATAAATGAATATCTAAAAGGTAATCTTTGCAGATGTACAGGCTATCAAGGCCAGCTCCGTGCAGTTAAAAGATATCTGGAGGTGGATTAAATGAAATATGTAGGTAAAGGCATCCCTAAAAATGATGCGATTCCAATCACCACAGGTAAGCCGGTTTATACGGATGATATGGTTCCAGATAATGCTTTGATAATAAAGCTTTTAAGGAGCCCACATGCATTTGCAAAAATAAAGGACATTGACACAACCCTTGCAGAAAACCTGGAAGGCGTCGTTGGTGTCTGGACCTATAAGAATACACCACAGATTAGATATACATTGGCTGGACAGACCTATCCCGAAGCATCACCATACGACAGGGTAATGCTGGATAACATAATGAGATATGTTGGTGATGAGGTTGCCATGGTGGCTGCAGTAGATGAAGCAACAGCACTTGCTGCATTAAAGCTCATAAAGGTTGAGTACGAAGTTTTAGAACCAGTTCTCGATTCTGAGCTTGCCCTGGACAATCCATCAGTAATACACCCTGAGGAGGATTTAAGCTATAACTTCCCAATGGGAGGAGACCCGAAAAGAAATCTTTGTGCATCCTTTGAAGCTAAATATGGCAGGGATGTGGATGAGGTTTTAAAAGAATGCGATTATGTTGTAGAGAACACCTATTGGTCGCAGGCTCAAGCCCATGGAATGATGGAAACC
>JASDTM010000088.1:0-14294 GCA_041891535.1 Clostridiaceae bacterium | reverse complement strand
ACCTTCAGGTCCTTCAGCTATTTGGATCACATGGGAAGACTTGTTTGTGTATCTTCAACCCAGGTTCCGTTCCATGTCAAACGTCAGATTGCTGCAATGCTGGATATACCGGCATCAAAGGTACGTGTTATAAAACCAAGAATAGGCGGAGGCTTCGGTGGAAAGCAAACTGGCTGTACTGAAGTATTTTCCTCATTTGTAACCTTGGAAACAGGTAAGCCGGCATATTTAAAATATGACAGACATGAAACCTTCAACTCTACAACCTCAAGACATGCTATGAAATTCACTGTCAGGATGGGAGCTACGAAGGATGGAATAATCAGAGCCGTTGACATGGAGGGCTTATCTGATGCAGGAGCACATGGTGAGCACTCATATACCACCTTTACTGCAGGTGGTTCCAAGTGTATTCCTATGTATGGAAAACTCGAAGGTGCAAGATTTGGCGGTAAGATTGTTTATACAAACAAAATGCCTGCCGGAGCTTTAAGAGGCTACGGCGCAACCCAAACCACCTGGGCTCAGGAGTCAGCACTTAACCTATTGGCTGAAAAAATGGGAGTGGATGCAACTGAAATCAGACTTAAAAACTTGATTGAAGAAGGAAACACCTCCATATACTACTTTGATCATCCCCTTGGCAGCTCTAAGCTCCATGAATGTATAAGAACCGGAAAGAAAATGATTGGTTGGGATGAAAAGGAAAAAAGAATTGACTTAGGTGATAAAATCCGTGCACTTGGTATGGCAGTCACAATGCAGGGCTCCGGTATAGCAGGAATAGACATGGCAAATGCCGTTGTAAGATTCAATGACGACGGAAACTACACCTTATTCCTTGGCTCAACAGACATGGGTACAGGTTCAGACACAATATTGGCTCAGATGGCAGCTGAGACACTTAAGTGTGACATCAGTAAAATCTCAGTCATAGCATCAGATACTGACCTTTCACCATTTGATCCGGGTTCCTATGCTTCTTCCACCACCTATGTAACAGGAATGGCAGTTGTAAGGGCATGTGAGGACCTTTTAAAGAAAATGAAGGACTATGCTGCAGTACAGCTTAAGGCTGAACCTGAGAATGTAACCTTCGATGGTGAAAAATATTCCAATGGAGATAACACTATTGGATTAAGAAAGCTGGGAGACATAACAACTCATGGCTTGGATGCAGCAATACTTGAAGGAAATGGAAACTATGGTTCTCCTATTTCTCCACCACCATACGTGGCAGGCTTTGCTGAAATAGACATTGATAAGGAAACAGGAAAGGTTGATATTGTCCAGTATGTGGCTGTGGCTGACTGTGGAACAATAATTAACCCAACTCTTGCCAAGGTTCAGGTAGAGGGAGGAATTGTCCAGGGTATTGGAATGGCATTGTTTGAGGATGTAAGATACAATGCAAAGGGTAAAATGGAGACTAACAGCTTCATGACCTACAAAATACCAACCAGATTAGACGCAGGAGTTGTCAAAGTAGCCTTTGAAGAAAGCTATGAGCCAACAGGACCATTTGGAGCAAAATCCGTAGGTGAGGTTGTAAACAACACACCACCACCTGCAATAGGAAATGCCCTACAGAATGCTCTTGGAATCCAGCTTACAAAGCTTCCATTCACCCCTGAAAAGGTACTATATGCCTTGAAATTTGGCAAAGAACTCGGAAACTAAGCAAAAAAACAATTTTTAAAAATTAAAATCGTGGAGCATATGGATTATTTCATATGCTTCCTTTTTTAGCTTGATATTAATCCTGGTCAATAAACCAAATCCATCTAAACCATTTTGATTTACTCCCAACTAAGATAGAATGGTTATAAATGATGAAATTAATAAAGTAACCTCAATACAGTAACCCAAAGACAACAACCAAAAAACAGGTTATAGAATTAAATAAGGAGCTTAAATGGAAAACAAATCTAAAACAAAAAAGTCAGATAATACTATAAAACCAGTTAAAGCAGCCAAGCCTTCAAAAACAGAAAATGCTGTAAAAACAGAAAAGGTAGTAAAAACGGATAAAACTGCTAAAACAGAAAAAGTAGATAAAGCAGTTAAAGCTGCAGTTAAGGATAGCAGTAAAGCTGGTGTTAAAAAGGCTGCACCTAAATTTAAGAAGACTGATCCGTCCTTTGTCATAGGATCACATTTATCCTCAACAGGTGGATTTGTAAAAATGTTGAAGGACATGGATTCAATTGATGGGAATACCTTCCAGTATTTTTCCAGGAATCCCAGGGGAAGCAGCGTTAAAAAGCTGGATATGGATGACATTAATCTATATTTGGAAATGAAAAAGGAAAGGGAATTAGGTCCTGTATTGGCTCATGCCCCTTATACTTTGAATCCATGCTCTGCAGATGAGAATGTCAGAGCATTTGCAAGAATGGTTATGGATGAGGATTTGGAAAGAATGGAGCTCATACCGGGTAATCTCTATAACTTCCATCCGGGTTCACATGTGGGTCAAGGCGTTGAAGAAGGGACAAGACTGATTATTGAAGCATTGGATCTTGTCCTGCCTAAATACAGAAATACCAAGGTTTTATTAGAAACAATGGCAGGCAAAGGTACCGAGGTGGGCAGAACCTTTGAAGAAATAGCTGCCATCATTAATGGAGTAAAAGACAATGAAAACCTTGGGGTTTGTATGGATACCTGTCATATAAGTGATGCAGGTTATGATGTTATAAATAACCTGGATGGAGTTTTAGAGGAGTTTGACAGGGTTATCGGCTTGGACAGACTTTATGCCATACATATAAACGATTCTAAAAATGTACCTGGAAGCCATAAGGACAGACATGAGAAAATCGGTGAGGGTAACATTGGTCTGGATGCATTTAAAAGGATAATAAACCACCCGGCTTTAAGAGATAAGCCATTCTATTTGGAAACCCCAAATGAGCTTGATGGGTATGCCAAGGAGATTAAGCTTTTAAGAGGCTTAAGAGAAAAATAGGATACATTTTGGTATTTAAGAGGAGCATTTTGCTCCTTTTCTTCGTTAAAAGAATAATTAATGGAATTAACCTTAAATCAGTAGCATTTATGAGTTTTTAATCAGTATAATGGAAAAGGCGGCTATATATTTGGGGGGTGTTTTGATTGCAGCTGGAAAAGATTCTTATTAGTAAAAATAAAAACTTTGCTTTGGCAAAGAACTTTTTGATTGCATCACTAGGGTGCTTCATAGGAGCTGCAGCACTTAATATTTTCATCGTACCCTTAAATCTTTATAGCGGTGGTATCCTTGGATTGGCTCAGCTGATTAGGTCTGTAGTCATATCTGTATTCAATTTACAGGGTCCTACAACCTTTGATTTTGCAGGTATTATATATTTCCTTATTAATATTCCACTCCTTTACCTTGCATGGAAGGGCTTTGGCAGATTCCTGTTCATCAGAACCATAATCATGACGGTTCTGTTCACCTTCTTTTTATCCATTGTCCCTGTACCTAGGACAAAGGTTATAGATGATATACTGACATCCTGTATAGTGGGTGGACTCTTAGCCGGAGCAGGCTCAGGACTGACACTGTATTCAGGGTATACAGCAGGTGGAGGAGATATTTTAGGACTTTATTTTACAAAGAAGTACGATAATTTCTCTGTGGGTAAGATAACTATACTAATCAACATAGTGGTTTTCGGCATATGTTTATTCTTATATAACTTCCAGACAGTAATTTACTCCATGCTTTTCAACACATTCTCAGCCTTTGCTGTGGATAAAATACATGCTCAGAATATTAATGTATGGATTGTAATATTCACAAAAAAAGAAGGAATACCAAAATCCATAATGTCACAATTAGGCAGGGGTGTCACAAACTGGGATGGATCAGGTGCATATACAGGTGAGCATACCTTTGTACACAGCACTGTGATTAATAAGTTTGAGGTTCCAATACTTAAAAAGCTGGTCAAAGAAATAGATCCCCATGCATTCATAATTTACAATGAAGGTACCTTAGTTACTGGTAACTTTGAGAAGAGACTATAAAGCAATCTGAAAATTTGATGCTAGGAAAAATAAAAATTTAGATATAGATGTAAGTATAGAGAGAATGAAATCCCCATTTACCATGAACGGTAGATGGGGATTTCATTCAGTTCAAATTTGATGACAAATTTTGTTTTAGTAAAAGGTAATCACTTTCCCACAATTTGAGCAAAACTGCTTTGGGTCCTTATTCCATTGTGGTGCATATCCTTTATACCCGCAGTTTGGGCATTTAAGGAGGGTGTGCTTTATTAGAAATGAAGCTACTACAAATGGAACACTAATATAGGATATGATTTGACTTTGAACAACCACTCCAAGGATTAATATTAATAATCCTGCTGTAAAGCTTAATATACAAATCCTTGACCATATTATATTAGATTTCATTAGCTTACCTCCAAAATCTAGATAAACAGAATTGCTATACCTATGACTGTAAGAATTGCACCGATAATTTCCCTGGGTTTGATCTTCTCTTTAAGGAAGACTATTGAGATGATTATTATGATGACGGGCATTGTTGCCATGAGTACTGATGCTATTGCAGCCTGGGTGTATTTAAGTGCCTGCATTGAGAGTGCAACTCCTATAACTGTGCCGAGTGTTCCTGTGGATAAGGACACAAGCTGGCTTTGCCTGTCATTGCGAAGTGGCTTTAATTCTGACCACAGGTTTTTTATTATCATAATTGCCAGGATTCCTAAAAACCCACCAATAAGTCTGATCTGAGTTGCAGAAAAGGCATCCAGGTTAGAGACACCATATTTGCTTAATATTACACCGAAGGATTGGCCAAGGGTTGCAACGGATGCATCTATGACACCCTTAAGCGAGTAGTTAAGCTTGACACTTTTACCTTCGCTTTTTAAAACGACTATGATAACACCAAGAATGATAATGGCTGTTCCCAAGATCGCCATATAGCTCATTTTTTCCCCGAATACAAAGTATCCAAGAATTCCTGCAAGGACGGGGGACAATGAATAAATAAGGAAGGTAACTCTGGCTCCTATTGATTTAATTGCAGCTACTAAAAAGGTATCACCGATGGCAAATCCTATCAGTCCTGAAATTAAAAGTGCAATCCAAACCCTGGATGAAACATCAACTGGGATAATTGGATTCTTTAAAAACAGGAGAATTAAAGTAGTTCCCAACAGTCCTAAAAGGAGTCTGGCAAAATTAGTTGCCATGGGGGTTAACTTTTGACCATATTTTTCCATGACCAGTGAGTTCACTGACCAAGATGTTGCAGCTAATAAAGATAGTATTTCACCTAATCGATTCACTTTTAGTACCTCAATAATATAATCCGCTTATTTTGTATCGTTTGTTATATATATTTATCTCAATTTCAATGCTTTTCTTAAATAGGATATAACTATATTAACATGTTATGGACGTAAAAAAACCGGCTGTTAAAAACAGCCGGAAATATTAATTTATTGTTCATCCTTAAGAACTTTTCTTGATGCTATGACAACCGGGATTGTAACTATGGTTGCTACAATGGCTTCCAAGGTGACATTCACTGTGAATAGTGTTGCAAGGATGCCTTTAAGTGTTTCTGAACCAATTCCTGATGGATCTGTAATACCCATTGAAATGAATAATGCTGCAATAACAATAAGTGAGTGGATGAAGCTTGATAAGAATGCTGTGATTCCAATTTTTACCTGCTCACTCATGTTAGTGTTTTTAACCAGGTTATAGATGAGTACAATTGCAAATCCGAAGATTATTCTTGGTACAACTGATACCATGGGGTTTATAAACAGTACATCCGTTGCAGCACCTCTTGTCATTGCAACGAAAAGTGAGCTCAATCCGAAGGTTGTTGCAAATAAGAGTGAGGATTTAAGTCCGAAGAGGATTCCTCCGATTATTACCGGTATGTGCACCAGTGTCACCGCAACAGGGGGTATCTGGATGAAGCCCAGGAAGGGCACCACAGACATTATGATTATTATCGCCATAATCATGGCATTGTAAACCAGTTTCCTGGTCTTGTTACTTCTTGCTTCCATTTTTTGTCTCCTTGATTGCTATTTCCAGTAAGCCTTCGTTGACCAGATCAGGATTGAATTCATATCCTCTTAAATCCTTATAAAGGTTGATGTATCCGCCGGTTAACAATATTTTACTTTCTTTACCTATTTCTTTTTCTATTTCTTTTGCAAGTGCAATTAATGACAGGAAGGAACCATACATGATTCCTGACTGTATGCTCTCCATTGTATTGCTTCCCAATACCTTTTCAGGGACAGCCAGCTCTATGTTAGGGAGCTGAGGTATGTTCTGATGGAGTATGTTTGCCATATCTCTTATTCCAGGCTGTATTATACCACCCAGAAAGTGGTTTGGTTCATCGACAACACTTATTTTACTTGCAGTACCCATGTCTATAATAATTGTGGGTTGCTTATATCTTGCTAAAACTGCCACAGCACCTGCCACAAAGTCGGCTCCAAGCTCCTCAGGATTTTCAAGATCAACTCTTAAATCCACTGTTTTGGTAGTTACATTTATAACCTTGCATTTAAAAACCTTCTCCAAAACCTCTACTAAAAGACCTGTTATGGCTGGTACAACACTCGACAATGCAATAATCTCTATCTTGCAGTCAAGCTTTGCTTTGAGTAATGAATAGGCTTCTTCGTAGTATTTTCTGTCTTTTTTTCTGACACTTATCAGTCTTTCTTTATATACGATACTACCGGCTTTATCATATACGATGTTTACTATGTTGCTGTTACCGGTGTCTATTGTCAGATACATCCCGTTTATCTCCTTTTTTATTGTATAATCATTATAACAGAGTAAAAAAGATTTAGTGATAATTGTCAAACTATGATATTCATCATAATTGACAGTTATATTCGGCTAAATTTACTGTGTTTTATTTTCTGAAGTACTACAGATAAATATATAACAAAATAACAGGAGGATGCTATGAAATTCAAAAAAATTGACGAAAAATACTTTATCAGGTTTGAACGTGGTGAAGAGGTGGTTGAGACCTTAAAGAAGCTTTGTAAGGATGAAGGCATAACCTTTGCCTCAGTTTCTGCAATCGGAGCAACTGAGAGTCTGACTGTGGGATTATTTGACCCCATTGCTAAAAAGTACATCTCCCATGACCTTACAGGACCATTTGAAATTACAAATTTAACTGGAAATGTATCAGAGATGAATGAGGATGTATATCTGCATCTACATATAACCGTAAGTGATGTGGATAATATTGCAAAGGGCGGACACTTGAACAAGGCGATAATCAACCCGACCTGTGAAATGATTTTAGACACTGGTGCCGGAAGAGTAGACAGATTTATGGACCCTGAAACCGGATTGAACTTACTAAAGCTATAAAACTTATTGAAGTCATGTTTTGGCGGCACAGTTTTGTGCCGCTAATAACTTTTTTTGAGTATGGAATTTACTCTGACAAAAATGAAGTCTATGTCTTTGATGGGAATATTTTTTTGTAATCGTAGAGATGAAATGAAATAGTTCACCAAATCATGTAAGATATTAGAAACGACTTACTTAGGGGGATAATAATGAAGCTTCTTGAAGATATGATTCTGGAAAAAGGCACTATTCTACCTGGAAATATTCTGAAGGTGGATAATTTTATAAACCATATGATTGACTCAGAGCTCTATATGGAAATGGGTAAAGAGTTCTATGAAGTATATAAGGATAAGGATATAACCAAGATTTTAACCCTTGAGGTTTCAGGTATTGCCATGGCATTTGCTGCAGCAGTATTCTTCAAGGTGCCGGTACTGTTTGCCAAAAAATCTGTTTCCATGACTTTAGGCAGCAATGTTTACAGAAGCTCAGTATATTCCTACACCAAGGATAAAAAGTTCGACATTATGGTGGATAAAAGGTTCATTGAGCCGGGTGAGAATATTTTGATCATTGATGATTTCCTTGCAAATGGGGAAGCATTAAACGGTTTGATTGATTTAGTTGACCAGGCAGGTGCAAATGTAGCCGGAATCGGTATTGGAATTGAAAAAGCCTTCCAACCTGGAGGTAAGCTTATTAGAGACAGGGGATACAAGATTCATTCTTTGGCCAGGATAGAGAAATTTGAAGACGGCGGGGTTATATTCTGTAAAGACTGATAAAGATAAATAGGGAGTGGGAAAGTGAGTTTCTGGGTAGTTTTTAATCAAATGGCAGTTCTGTTTTTGTTGATGATCACAGGTATTGTGTGCATCAAAACTAACCTGGCAGACGGGGAGTTTCAAGCCAGACTGTCATCCTTCATAGTCAATGTTACACAGCCTCTTGTCATGATTGCTTCAGTTTCCGGAGGCGAATTCAAGGGTGATGTTAATTCAATACTGACTGTATTTTTTGTTGCCATTGGAATGTTTGTTTTACTTCCATTCATTGGCATGGGTATAAACAAGTTAATCGGAACTCCAAAGGAAGAGAAGAACATGTATCTTTTCATGACTATTTTCTCAAACGTGGGTTTCATGGGTTATCCTGTAATACAGGCCATATTCGGAAACGGGGCACTTTTTTATGTTTCAATAATAGTACTTGTTTTCAATGTCATGAACTACACTGTAGGCGTTGCTTTAATGAGTGATACTAAGTTCAAGTTTGATCTTAAGATGATTATTAATCCTGGTATGGTGGCTTCATTTTTAGCTATTTTGATTTATTTTTTAAAGATACCGGTTCATCCGACAATTGGAAGCTTTGCATCAATGCTTGGTAACACAACCTCCCCATTGGCCATGGTGGTCATAGGTATGGCATTATCCAAGATCCCACTTAAGAGTCTTTTCAGCGATAAAAGAATTCTGTACTTCACATTTATTAAGCAGATTATCCTGCCTGTTGTTACATATTTCATACTTAAGAATTTCATCCATGACAGGTTTATCCTGGGAATTTTAATAGTTATTATAGCAATGCCAATTGCAGCAATTTCGGTGATTTTTGCCACCAAGTATAAAAAAGACTTGGAGCTGGCCACAAGAGGAGTATTTGTTACAACTGTCCTGTCCATGATTACTATTCCTTTAATCAGTATGCTATTGGTATAAATCTTAAATAATTAAGAATGTATAAATCCTTGAGCCTTTCCACCAAATGGGAGGGCTCTTTTTGATACAATGATAAAAGCACATTAAATTTGACCAGAGGAGCCAGTATTAAGACTCCTTTGGAAAACAACTATATGGAGGTCAGACGTGGCAAAGGAATTGATAAAAAGAAGTGAAGTGGCTAAGGGTGACAAATGGGATCTTGAGAGGGTTTATAAGTCCAAAGAAGAGCTTCATCAAGAGATTGACAAGCTTAAAGGCATGATTCCCGAAATATCCAAATTCCAAGGGAAATTAGATTCAGCAGAAACCCTTAAGGAGTGCTTTGAGACCAAAGAGAAAATTGAAAGACTTTTAATGAAGATAAATACATATACAAGCTTAAGCTATAATGAGGACTTAACCAACAAAGAGACACAGGCTGATAATATGCTTGGAACCAACCTTTATGTGGACTATGCAAACCGCTCCTCATATATCACTCCTGAAATCATGGCATTGCCTGATGATAAGCTGAAAGAGCTGGCTCAATCAGAAGAGCTTAATAAGTATAAATTCCTCCTTCAAAGGATGATGGATCTTAAAAAGCATACACTGTCAAAGGACAAGGAGGAAGCCTATGCAAGTCTTTCTGAGGTAAGAAGTGCGAGTCAGTCCACCTATTCGATATTTACAAATGCTGAGCTTAAATTCCCAGATATTGAGGACAGTGAGGGAAATAAGCATCCATTAAGCCAGGCAACCTATACCGCTTATATGCATTCAAAGGACAGAACCTTAAGAAAGAATGCATTTGTAGCCCTGCATACTACCTATGGAAAGTTTGAGAGTACTCTTGCATCCTTATTAACAACAAGTATGAAGAGCTGGAACGTTGATACAGCAGCAAGGGGATACTCAGACCCGGTTGAAAAAGCTCTTAAGGTCAATGATATTCCTACCTCTGTTTTCTATAATTCTTTGGAGACAGTTGAAAAGGGAATAGCTACTTTAAAAAGATACGTAGAGCTTAAGAAAAAGATGCTCGGATTGGACGAGATGCATATTTATGACCTCTACGTACCGCTAAACTCTGGTACATCGAAAAAATATACCTTCGATGAGGGTGTGGCCATGGCAGTAAGAGGCTTAAAGCCCCTTGGAGAAGACTATGTATCCGTATTTAAAAGTGGTATTGAAAATGGTTGGATAGACAGGTACCCGAATATTGGTAAAAGGTCAGGGGCATATTCCTCTGGATCCTATGATACCCTGCCTTATATTTCATTGAATTTCAACGGAGAATATAATGATGTATCCACCATGGTCCATGAAATGGGTCACTCAATTCATACCTGGTATTCAAAAAACAACCAACCTTTTGAATATGCCCGTTATTCAATATTCCTGGCTGAGGTTGCCTCAACCTGCAGCGAAAAGCTGTTGATCCATGACCAGATTAAAAATACTGAGGACAGGGATATGAAAATAGCTCTTCTTAACCAGGAAATGGAGCAGGTAAGAACAACAGTATTCAGACAATTGATGTTTGCAGAGTTTGAAAAAATCACCCATGAGAAGCTGTTTAAGGGAGAGGCATTGACCGCGGCAGATTTAGACAAAATCTGGCTTGAGCTTAACACTAAATTTTATGGTGATGTCTGCGTCATTGATGATGAAATCAAATATGAATGGTCAAGAATTCCTCATTTTTACAATGATTTCTACGTATACCAATATGCAACAGGCTTTTCAGCAGCATCGTCTTTTACAAGGATGATACTGGAAAAGGGTGAGGAAGCAGCTACAAGATACATAGATAAATTCTTAAAGGCAGGGGCTTCTAAATATCCTGTAGATGTGTTGAAAGATGCTGGGGTTGATATGACTTCTCCTCAGCCAATGCTTGATACCATACATAACTTCTCTGATCTGATTGACCAGCTTGAGGCCATGATTCAATAAGAATCCAATAGAATAGCTTCAAAATCCACCTTGGGGACGCTACTTGAATTTTGCTTAAAATCTGATATACTTTTCTATTAGAGGTGGTTAAAAATGCCCAGAGCCGGACGTAAGAAGGACGACTTCGGAATTTATCATATTACTCAAAAGAGTGCCGAGGATAAAATCCTTTTTGAAACAGACAATGACAGACAACAGTTTTTAAAAATACTGGACAGATCAAGGGATAAGAATAATTTTAAAATCTATTCCTTTTGTCTTACCAAACCCGATGAGTATCATATAATAATAGATTCCAACGGCTGCGATATATCCAAGATTATGAGGGAGGTCAATATAAGCTTCTCCATATATAAGGAATGCAGAGGATGTTTGTTCAAGGACAGGTTTAAAAGTGAGCTTTTAGACTCTCAGTTTGAGATAACTGATAAGACCTTTAAAATGGATGATACTAAAAATGCAGGCGAATACTTTCATTCTGCATGCTTATCCATGAACAGGATAATAGATGAGAGCAATATAAGGCTAGATGAGGTTATAAGTACCTTTGAAAAGGGCCTTGAATCCAATTGCGGTGAAAGGATTCTGACCATTGACAGTGCAGCACTAAAGCTGGAAGAATTGGTCATTAAAGAAGGGCTTACAATCTCCGATCTTAAGAAGCACAAGGAAAAGCGGAATCAACTCATAAAAGAAATGAGAACCTGCTCAAACTTGAGTCTCAAGGATATCGGGGTGGTCTTCGGAGGACTTTCTGAGTCAACCGTGAGTAAGATAATCAACAGCTTATAAAAGCATGTAACGAAATAAGGACAGTAAATTAAGGTGGAGCACCGGAGGTTATAAAGTGGAAGGATTTAATTTGGATTTTGGAACAATGAATAAAAAGGAAGCGGTATTTGAACCGGGTACAGTATATGACACCATTGTCATAGGCTATGGCCCTGCAGGTATGAATGCTGCAATATATTTAAAAAGAAAAGGAATGAACGTTGCAATAATAGGCTCTAAGCCGGGCGGTCAGGTAGCAGATACCTCAACTGTTGAAAACTATCTTGGATATGCCATGATAACGGGCGAGGGCTTGGTCAACGAATTCCAAAAGCATGTTGGAGACTTGGAAATCCCGGTCATTATGTATTATGGTGTAACCGGAGTTGAAAAGGGAGAGGATGGTATCTTCAACGTGGCCTGTGATGATGAAAAGACTTATAAGGCAAAGACCTTGGTAATTGCAACAGGCTCATCACCAAGAAAGCTTGGAGTTCCCGGAGAAGCAGAGCTTTATGGAAGAGGAGTAACCTACTGTGCCATTTGTGACGGACCTTTGTATAAAGGGGCAGACGTTGTTGTTGCCGGAGGCGGAAATACAGCAGTAGAAGCTGCAATAGACCTATCTAAGATCTGTAACTCCGTATCCTTGGTACACAGATCAACCTTCAGGGCAGATAATATAGTTTTGGAGAAAATGAAGGAAACTGAGAATATTAACTATACACTTGGTACCGTAATAGAATCAATAAACGGAGAAAACGGAGTTGATTCCATAACAGTCAAGGACAAGGAAACCGGAGAGGTCAGAAATATACCGGCAGAGGGTGTATTCGTAGAAATAGGGCACACTGCCAACACAGCTATTTTCAAGGATCTATTGGAGCTGAATGAATCCGGAGAGATTATAGTTGATGACCATATGGCAACTTCAGTACCTGGAATATTTGCTGCAGGTGATGTTACAACTGAGCCTTTCAAGCAGATAATAATAGCTGCATCTTCAGGAGCAAAGGCCGCACTTTCATTGAACGAATACTTCATGAAGAATTTCAGCAACTAATAAAAACATAAATTAACTTTAAACCGGAGGCAGCAGGCTTTTGTAAGTAAACTACAAAGCAGGTTGTCTCCAGTTTTTTACCAAATAAATGTTATAATTAGACATGCAAAAAATCTATGACAAGAGGACCAGGAATACTATGATGGAAAGATTTTCTAAATTAACGAATAAAGATTGGATAAGAATAATAATATTTGCAGGGCTCACAGCCCTTGCAGTCATGAATATAAAGGAAGTCATCTTCATATTCCAAAGGATATTGTCAATACTTCAGCCGCTAATTATCGGACTTGCAGCAGCCTTCATCCTTAATATTCCAATGAAGCTGTTGGAGAAAAAGGTTGAAAAGCAGTTCAAGGAATTCAACGCTCCATATATGGTAAGACCCTTTGCCATAATTATTTCAATATTGCTGATTACAGGAATATTAAGCTTTGTATTGTTCCTTGTCATACCTCAGCTTATTTCAACACTTGGTATTTTAACTGAAAAGCTCCCGGTGCTTTATCAAAATGCATGGAGCTACGTGGAGCAATTTGCTCAAAAGATTCCGGCCTTAAAGCAGACCCTTGAATTATCAGATCCAGTAAATATGGAGACCATAAACAGGATAATTCAAAGTGCGGGCGGTCTGGCCAATCTTCTGATAAAAGGGGCAGGCGGTATTTTCGGATCAGTTATTAACCTTTTAATTGGAGTCATCTTCGGCATATACATTCTGTTAAACAAGGAAACCTTGAAAAGGCAGGGTGACAGACTTCTGTTTGCATACTTAAAGCCTGACAGAATCAAGAAAATCAAGTATGTATTAAGGGTTACAAACGACACCTTCACAAAGTTTATTACAGGTCAGGTTTTAGAGGCCTTAGTCATGGGTGTAATTACAGCAGTAACCATGATGTTCTTCAAATTCCCTTATGCCACTATGATCGGTGCTGTAATTGGAGTTTTATCTCTAATACCAATGGTCGGAGCAATATCAGGAGCTGCAATAGGATTTTTGATAATTTTGACAGTTGACCCAATGCAGGCAATACTATATCTTCTGTACATCATAATTCTTCAGCAGATCGACGGTAACTTGATTTATCCTAGGATAGTAGGCGATTCAGTTGGATTGCCACCTTTATGGGTATTGGTATCAATAACCCTTGGTGCAGGAATTTATGGAATAACAGGAGTGCTTCTGGGAGTTCCCGTGTTTGCAACAATCTATAAGCTGGTTGGAAATGACATCTCCTTAAGATTGGACAGTGAACCTGAGGTCATCCCTGAATACCTTGAAGTACCTGACCAGAAGGTAAGAAAGAAAAGAGACATGGTCAGAACCACAACAAACCTTGATGATGAGGTATCCACAGACATAGATGAGGATGAAGAGGAATAATCTCAATAACCAATTCCCCCAAGTTCGGGGG
>JASDTM010000087.1:0-2949 GCA_041891535.1 Clostridiaceae bacterium | reverse complement strand
GTGTGGATAATATATTTAAAATTAGAAACCTTGACCAAACCACTCCCCTTTAAATCTTTTTTTGAGCTTTTCATTACAAAGCCATAAAGGTTGAATAACACGTTTAAAGAAATGTAGGTTAAAAGTAAAAAGCTGACCAGATAAAATGGATATACTAAAGTATCCATTTTTTTAGTTAGGTAAACTGTTATGGGCAGTACTATCAACGCCATTATTGAAAATAGTGCTAAATGACTTTTTTCTGCTTCATCTTCTTTTTTCAGAAGATCAATTATATTTTTCTTTCTCATTATGACAGGCGCAATAATTGAGATGGCCAAGAATAAGCCACCCATCAAAGCTATAGTTATTAGGAGTGCTTTTGCAGGGAAGTAAAAGTAAAGATTCAAGCCTCCAATTACTTTCTCTGCGATCATTAAGAAGAACTTTATAAAAACTAACCCCAGGGTAATACCGGATACTAATGCTGCAATTGAAATAATCCCATTTTCGAAAAACACAATTCTTTTAAACTGTTTTTTACTGGTTCCAATAATATTCAAAACAGCAAACTGTCTGCTTCTCTGCTTTAAAAAACTACCCACTGAATATAGGATGAGCACAAAGGAAAACAGTGCTGAAACTAAACCCCCTAAAAACAAAACCAAGCCAATACTACTGTTTTTATCCACCACACTTAAAGATGGGTGGTAAGCCAGGGTTGAAAACAGGAAATATACAAAAACAGAAAAAATGCAGCTGAAAAAATGGTACAAATATGTCTTAAAATCTCTGCTCACATTTTTATAAGCAAAATCAAACAAAGTCAATTTCATCACCTCCGAGAAGTGACATGGTGCTTAAAATGTCATGCCTATATGCTTTGTCGTCATTTCTGTTTAGAATTTCCTGATACACCCTGCCATCCTTTATGATGTAAGTTCTGTCAGAATAAGCTGCAATATTAGGATCATGGGTGACCATAATAATAGTTACATCCAACATTTCATTCAGCTTTTTAAACAGCTTCATGACATCCTTGGCAGCCTTTGAATCAAGATTTCCAGTTGGCTCATCAGCAAGAAGTATGGATGGTGAATTTACAACCGCCCTTGCTATGGCTGCTCTTTGAGCCTGTCCGCCAGAAATCTCATAGGTTCTTTTATCCAATATTTTCTCTATACCAAGAAGCTTGGAAAGCTCACTTAGCTTAGCTTTGATTGAATTCGCATCACAGTAATCCAGGGTTAAAGGCAGGATTATATTTTCTCCCACAGTCAGAGTATTTATTAAATTGAACTGCTGAAAAACAAAGCCTAATTCCCTTCTTCTGAATTCAGATAATTCCTCATCCTTCATTTCGTGTGGGTTGATTCCATTTATATAAACCTTCCCGGCTGTAGGAGTATCAATTGTGGATATGGTATTTAAAAAAGTACTCTTACCACTTCCACTGGGACCCATAATGGCAATAAACTCTCCCTTTTCAACCTTCAAGCTTATATTATCCAGGGCTTTGACTGAGACCTTACCCTTATATACCTTCTCTAAATTTTCTACGTTTAACATGACATACTTTCTCCTTACTCATCTCTATGGTCTAATTTTAGCGGTGAATTGAAAATGGAAAAATCCACAAACCTTACACTATCTTACGATTTTGTAATGTTTGTGGATTTTTAGAAATATATTTTGGCTGTAGTTTCTTTTTTCGTTTTATCAGATTCAATTTCCAGCTTATGGCCTAAGTAGTCAGTTATGCTCTTTGCAATATAAAGACCAATACCGCTGGAATCAGCATTATTTCTGCCATTTTCCCCAATGTAGAACAGGTCGAATATCTTTGATAACTCATATTCATTTATACCAACACCATTGTCTTTAATAGCTAATTCAACCTCATCAACGTTCTTTTTTGCACTTATTGAAACTATCCCTTCTGGATTGCTGTACTTTATAGCATTCGTCAATAACTGATGGATAACCAAGCTGATCCATTTTCTATCAGAGTAAACATAGATAGTTTCATCTATATCCAACTTTGGAAACACATGCATTGAAATAAAATAGTCCTTCAGACTGTTTATAGCTTCCTTGCATATTTCGGATAAATTCACCCTCTCCGATATAAAATCCTTTTTAAAATCATCCAGTCTGTACATGGTCAGAAGCTGATTCATGTGTTCCGGAATGACATTTAAACTGGTCATGATTTTCTCATAATCATTTTCTTCAGGATGCTTCTCTGCTATGAGATTAATAACTGACACCGGTGTTTTAATCTGATGGATAAACCGATAAATCAGCATTTTCTGAGTGCTTTTTTCTCTGTCATATTTAATGGAATTAGCATTCTCAATCTCTGTAATCCCATCAATCATTTCATTGAAGTGCTCTTCCAACTGGCCTCTTGGATCTTCAATCAGATAATCGCTGAGGTCCTCTGTTTTTAAAAACAATTTACCATAAACTCTGTACTGCTTATAGAACCTGAAGAGCATGTATAAAGTCATGACGAAAATGACTAAAAAGAAATAGTAGAAAACCTCTTGAACCCAAATACCTTTCAGGAAAAACAATGTGCTAAAGAAAACTACCTGAATCAGAGTAAAAATTATAAAAACTCCAAGGTATTCCTTTAAAAGTACTTTTACCACTCTCTTATCCATTAGACACTCTCCAGCTTATACCCCAGCATCCTGACTGTTACAACCTGAACATCAGCATCCAAATCAGATAATTTCTTTCTGACTCTGCTTATAGCGACATTTAAAGTATTTTCTTCAACGAAAGTATCCGTGTCCCATATTTCAGTCAGGATTTTTTCCCTCTTTACAACATTTGGAAAATTACTGAATAAAAGCTCCAGGATTTTTGATTCGTTCTTTGAGAGTTCAAGGCTTTCATTGTTACACTCCAAAGTAAGCCTTTTGGAATCCAGCTTGCAGTTACCTCTTGTGATTATAAAGC
>JASDTM010000086.1:0-19224 GCA_041891535.1 Clostridiaceae bacterium | reverse complement strand
CAATAAGCAATATATAATAAGGTGATATGTAATAGGTATTATATTCATATCCCACAGATTAAATGAAATTGTAACCTCCTGCGATAAAATCGTCGTTTTAAGAGACGGTGTTGTCGTAAAGGAAACTCCTTCAGAGGGAGTCAACATAAGAGACATAGCTGAGTGGATGGTGGGCAGAGGTGTATCAGAGCCTAAGTCACGTACCGTTTCAGAGAATGATGCCAAGGATATCATCATGGAGATTAAAAACCTATGGGTTGATATGCCTGGTGAAACTGTCACAGACACATCCTTGAAAATAAGACGTGGTGAAATACTTGGTATTGGAGGACTTGCCGGACAAGGCAAGATTGGACTCCCCAACGGTATCATGGGACTATACCCAGCCGGAGGAGAAGTAACCTTCAATGGCAAGCCCCTTAAGTTAAACGATCCTAAAACCCCTCTTAATGAAGGCATTGCCTTCGTATCAGAGGACAGAAGAGGCGTAGGTCTTCTTTTGGATGAATCCATTGACTGGAACATCGGCTTTAACGCAATGCAGGTCCAGGACAAGTTCATTAAAAAGGTCCTTGGCTTGAAGCTCAGAGATGACAGAGCCATGAGAGAAGAAGCAGACAAGTACATTAAAGAGCTAGAGATTAAATGTACCTCCTCTAAGCAGCACGCAAGATCCCTGTCAGGTGGAAACCAGCAGAAGGTTTGTCTTGCAAAGGCTTTTGCAACTGAACCGGAGCTTTTATTCGTATCAGAGCCTACGAGAGGAATTGACGTAGGCGCAAAGGGCTTGGTCCTTGCAGCACTTGAAAAATACAATGAGGAAAACAACACTACAATAGTAGTTATATCCTCAGAGCTTGAAGAATTAAGATCAATTTCCGACAGAATAGCCATTATCACAGAAGGAAAGGTGGCAGGTATATTGCCTCCAAACACTGATGCGGCTGATTTCGGACTTCTCATGTCAGGTGAAACCAAAGCAGTTAAAGCTGACGTGGAAGTACCTGAAACCTTAGAGGAAAAATCCGCGGATAAAGAGGTGGAAATCTGATGGAAAAACTAAAGAAAATACTTGCGGGCTTTGGCCTGCCAAACCTTGTTATTACTGCCTTCCTGTTAATCCTGTTCATTTTGGCAGGACCTGCAGGAATAAGAATAGACAAGTCAATTACTGACATACTGTTCCGTTTTGGAATCAACTCCATAATGGTTTTATCCATGGTACCAATGCTGCAGTCAGGCTGCGGATTAAACTTCGGTATTCCAGTTGGATTAATCTCAGGTATGTTAGGATCAGTTGTTTCCCTTGAAACCGGAGTTTCAGGAATCGGCGGAATGTTCCTTGCCATGGCATTAGGTGCAATAATCGGCCTTATCATGGGCTTCTTATACGGACAGCTTTTAAATAAGGTAAAGGGAGACGAAATGGTTATAGCAACCTATGTTGGTTACTTCATCATATTCCTCTTCAACATACTGTGGCTCATCATGCCGTTTAAGAATCCGGCATCACTTCAGAGCTACGGTGGCGCAGGCCTAAGACAGAGTATATCCTTACAGGGTATATGGTCAGAGGATACAAACCCCCTTGGAATACTTAAAGTAACAGACTATTTCCAGATACCATGGGGAATGATTTTACTGTTTATTATCCTTGCAGTATTCGTATGGGTATTCTTCAGAAGTAAGCTTGGAACCGCAATGACAGCAGTAGGTTCAAACCCTGATTCTGCAAGAGCCGGCGGAATCAACGAAAACAAGATGAGAGTTGTAGCAACAATGCTTTCAACTGCAATTGCAGCAGTTGGTATCATAACCTATCAGCAGAGCTTCGGCTTCGTTGAAATGTACAACGCTCCATTAGGTTTCGTATTCCCTACAGTTGCAGCAATACTCATGGGTGGAGCTTCAATCAACAAAGCAACAATAACAAATGTTGTTATAGGAACCCTTCTATTCCAGGCACTGCTGGTCATGACACCAACAGTTATAAACTCATTAATCAAGATAGATATATCCGAGGTTATAAGAGTTATAGTAACAAATGGATTGATTGTATATGCCCTGACCAGAAAGGGAGGTAGCAAAGCATGAAGAAATTAAGCATAAAACAAATACTGATGAATTCAGCTGTACCTGCCCTGTTCTTAATAATAATAATCACCTTGATAGAGCCATCAGGCTTCAATGGTAACTACATAACTGAACAGGTTTTAACAAGACTTGTCAGAAACACCTTCCTTGTTTTGTCACTCCTTCTGCCTATAATGGCAGGTATGGGTATCAACTTTGCGTTGAACTTAGGAGCCATGGCAGGACAGATAGGTCTTATAGTAGTTCAGGGTCTTGGCATGGGAGGAACCTCAGGTGTTTTAATAGCAGTTGTAGTTGCATTCCCAATAGCCGTATTCCTTGGCTGGTTTGCAGGTGCCGTACTAAACAAGGCTAAGGGCCGTGAAATGATAACCTCAATGATGCTTGCATTCTTCATCACCGGTGTTTATCAGCTCATTATCCTTTTCGTATTCGGAACACCGATACTGCCATTTAACCAGAACAGATCCATTATCCTATCCAAGGGTTATGGTGTAAGAAACTCAATGACACTTACCACAGCAGGTGGCTTCGATAACATAGGTGATAAATTCATTACAAATATTTTAGGCTCACCTTTATACATCGGAGACTTTAAAATACCATTTGCAACAATTCTTCTAATCATCCTTCTTTGTATCTTCACAGTATGGTTCAGAAAAACCAAGCTCGGACAGGATATGAGAGCAGTAGGACAGGATATGGAAGTTGCAGCAACTGCAGGTATCAATGTTGACAAGACAAGGGTTATAGCAGTTATAATCTCAACAGTTCTGGCATCAATAGGACAGATAATCTACCTTCAGAACGTCGGAACAATGAATACTTACACAGGTCATGATTCAGCAGCACTTTACGCAGCAGCAGCCCTTCTTATAGGTGGAGCTTCAGTTGCAAAGGCTACAATCCCTAACGCATTACTCGGAACTGCACTGTTCCATGGATTGTTCATTCTGATGCCTCCTGCAATGACTACCATCACAGGTAACTCAATGATAGGAGAATACTCAAGAACCTTCATATCCTACGGTATAGTTACACTGGCACTTGTACTCCATGCTTGGAGAAAGTATCAGGAAAGAGAGTTTGAACGTTCCCACATGAGGGGCGGCGCTCAAAGGGATCAGCTTAAAAAGGCTGCCAAGTAATATAAAGAGATGAACTAAAAAATGCTTTTGCAATCCAATTTGGATCCGCAAAAGCATTTTTTCTATTCACTTAATAGCTTCTTAGCAATAAGACTTTTTTGTCTGGGCATTATAACTCTTTGTATTGGCTTCAAGCATTTCAGCTATTTTCTATACCTCGATAAAGGTACCTATTGCCCTGAACTTGTCATATCTGTGTCTTCTGATTTGAGCTGGTTCCATTTTCTTATAGTCTGAGAACTTATCAAAAAGAAGCTGCCTTATTTCAGTCATGGCTTCAGGGAAACCATTCTCTTCAGATATTATTCTGTCTGCAACGTTGAGTCTTAGAAGATCTGCTGAGGTCAGATTTAGAGCTTCAGCAGCATCAGGACTCTTTTTCGGATCCTTCCAAAGAATTGATGCACACCCTTCCGGAGAAATTACAGAGTAATATGCATTCTCCAGTATCCATAGTTCATTACATACACCAAAGGCTAAAGCTCCACCTGAGCCGCCCTCTCCTGTAAGTATGGAAATAACTGGAACTGTCAGTGACATTGCCTCATTTAAGCATTCGGCTATTGCCTGTCCCTGACCACGTTCTTCAGCTCCGATGCCGCAGAATGCTCCGGCTGTATCTATGAAAAATACTATGGGTCTTCTGAATTTTTCAGCAAGCTTCATCTGCCTCAATGCTTTTCTATAGCCTTCAGGATTTGCAGACCCAAAATTTCTGTAGATTCTTCCCTTCGTTCCAACACCCTTCTCCAGGGCAATGGCTGTGACTTTTATATCCTTTATTCTACCAATTCCGGAGACCACTGCCTTATCGTCAGCATATCTTCTGTCTCCATGAAATTCGGTGAAATCTTCAACTATAGACCTTATATATTTAAGTCCGGTGGGTCTGTCCTTATCCCTTGCTAACTTTACTATTTCAATTGGTTCCATTAATCCTCACCTCCATGGAGTGCAAGGAGTCTTCTTAAATACCCCTTTAAATGTCTTCTGGGTACAATGGAATCAATAAAGCCCTTGTCTAATAAAAACTCTGCCCTTTGAAAATCAGGTGGGAGCTTTTTCTTTATGGTATCTTCAATGACCCTTGGTCCTGCAAATGCTATAAGTGCCTTTGGTTCAGCTATTATAATGTCTGCTTCCATGGCAAAGGATGCTGTAACTCCCCCTGTGGTAGGGTCAGTCAATACTGCTGTGTATAAAAGACCTGCATCTGAATGGTATCTTACAGCACCTGAGGTTTTAGCCATCTGCATCAAAGAGGTTATCCCCTCCTGCATCCTGGCACCACCTGATACGCAGATGCCAGTCACCGGCAGTCTTTCTCTTGTGGCATATTCAAACAATCTTGTTATCTTTTCTCCCACAACAGAACCCATGGAGCCCATCATGAAGAAGGGGTCCATGACAAAGAGGGCTGTCTTATAACCTGATACTCTGCAAGTACCGGTTGTAACAGCCTCCTCAGAGCCTGATTTTTTCTTATCCTTTTCAAGCTTTTCAGTATAGCCCGGGAAATTAAGGAAGTTTACAGAGGTCAAAGAATCATCCATTTCTTCAAAGGAATCCTCGTCTGCAATTAGATTGATTCTGTCTTTAACCTTCATCTTCATATGGTGCCCACAATAGGTGCAGACCTGATAATTCTCCATGAGCTTGTCCTCAGGGATCATGATCTGACATTTAGGACACTGAACTCTTCCGGCCTTTTCAGATTTTTTTTCTTCCTTGGCTTTGCTTCTTTCCTCACGGGTTTTGATTAAACCTGTGCCTTCTAAAGTATTCAAAGGCTTTCTGAATATTTCTTTTAAATTCATACTATACCTCCATCAAGTCTGAGGTAGTAAACACGCCTTCTTTAAACTTTACTGTGTTTAATATCTTCATGTTGAAATCAATATTGGTGTCAATTCCATCAACTATAAGTTCGCCTAACGCAGCCTTCATCTTTCTGATGGCAAGGTCCCTGTTCTGGGCATGGACAATTAATTTTCCAACCATGGAATCATAAAAGGGACTTAAAACTGCTCCGTGATAGAGGGCGGTGTCAAACCTTACTCCAGGTCCTCCGGGAATATGCAAGAAAGAAATCTTGCCTGCTGAGGGTCTGAAGTTATCATCTGGATTCTCAGCTATTATTCTGCATTCTATGGAGTGGCCGATATTTTTAATGACTTTAAGCTTGTCAGGTATTTTAACCCCTGAATGCACCCTTATCTGCCATTGAACCAAATCAACTCCTGATACCATTTCTGTAACAGGATGCTCCACCTGAAGCCTTGTATTCATCTCCATGAAGTAGAATTTACGGTCCTGAGAAAACAAAAATTCTATTGTGCCTACTCCAACATATCCAATGGATCTTACTGCATTTTCCGCGTATTTTGAAACCTCTGCCCTTTCCTCATCTGTGAGAATCTGGCATGGTGTTTCTTCAATGACCTTCTGGTTCCTTCTTTGAACGGAGCAGTCTCTTTCTCCAAGGGTTATAACATTTCCATACATGTCACAAAGGACCTGTACTTCTACGTGCTTAACGTTGGTCAGGTATTTCTCCATATAGAGCGTGCCGTTTAAAAATGAGGATTTAGCCTCTCTTTCAGCAATATTCCACATGGAAACAAGATCTTCTTTTTTCTCGACAAGCCTTATACCCTTGCCTCCGCCACCAGCTGTGGCCTTTAATAGCAGGGGGTAGCCAACTTCTTCAGCCTTGATTAATGCCTCATTGGAGTTGGTTATACCTTCAAAGCCAGGAACCACCGGAACTCCAGATTCCTTCATTATCTTTCTGGCAGTTTCCTTGTCACCCATTTTTGAGATTATTTCACTGGATGGACCTATAAATACTATTCCATTTTCCTGGCATAGCTTGGAGAATTCTGCATTCTCCGATAGCAGTCCATAACCGGGATGTATTGCCTCGCAGCCTGTGCTCAAGGCAACCTGAATAATGGCCTGCATATTAAGATAGCTTTCAGATACCTTGGCAGGACCGATACAATAGGATTCATCTCCCAGCATGACGTGAAGAGCCTCACTGTCCGGTTCCGAATGGACACAAACAGTGTACATTCCCATTTCTCTGCAGGCTCTTATTATTCTTACGGCAACCTCTCCGCGGTTGGCCACAAGTATTTTGGAAAACATCTAAACCACCCCGTTTTCTTCCTTGACTACAAAGGAAAATTCAGCTTCGGAGGCTGTTTTTCCGTTAACTGTTATTTTCCCCTTCATAAAGTAGAAGGGCTTTCTTTCCTTGGTCAGAGTAATCTTAATTTCCATAAGATCCCCGGGTCTTACTATATTTCTGAATTTTACCTTGTCCAGCCCTGTGTAGTAGGGAGTTATCTTCTTCTCAGAATCTGCAAAAAAAGCTCCACAGGTCTGAGCCATGATTTCACATTGTATAACTCCAGGTACAACCGGATTTCCTGGAAAATGACCCTGGAGAAAGTATTCATCTCCCTTGACCAGGTATTTTCCAGTGACCTCCGTATCACTTATCTTTTCAGCTTCATCCACTAAAAGCATGGGCTCTCTGTGAGGAAGTATATTCTTCAGTTCTTCTCTGTTCATTTTTTCACCTTGTAGAGAACCTGTCCATATTCTGCCACATCCTCATCATCCAAAGAAACGTGGAGTATCTTGCAGTCATAGGGAGCTTTGATCTCATTCATGAGCTTCATTGCTTCTAAAATGCATAATACCTGTCCCTTTTTAACATCATCCCCAGGTTTTACAAAGGGAGGAGATTCAGGGTCCGGACGTGAGTAGAACACACCCACCATAGGTGAGGTTATGGAATCAAATTCCTCTGTTGTTTCCCTTGAAGTTTCAGGCTTTTTATTGCCCTCAATTAATTCTGTGCCATGAGTCTTTAAATTCTCATTTGCTCCTTGAGGATAACTGCCTGTATAAACTATATTCTTCTTTGGTTCTTTAACTAAACTGATTTCAGTCTCATTATCTTTTATAGTGATTGAATTAAGCTTTGAATCCTCAAGGATTTTGACTAATTCCTTCACCTTTTCGGTATCTATACCCATTACTTCACCTTCTTGAACATTACTGCCGCATTGTGTCCGCCAAAGCCCAGGGATGTTGAAATGGCTGTATCCACTTCCTTATGTACTGCAGTACCTGGAGTGTAGTTTAGGTCGCATTCAGGATCCTTATCCTTAAGTCCAACTGTAGGCGGGATAAAGGAGTATTTCATGGCAAGAAGTGAAGCGACAGCCTCAACTGCCCCTGCAGCTCCAAGCATATGTCCCGTCATGGATTTTGTGGAGCTTATGGACAGCTTATATGCATCCTCGCCGAAGGATTTTTTTATTGCTTCGGTTTCAGTTTTATCATTAAGACCAGTAGATGTGCCATGAGCATTATAATAGGTCTTTTCAACATCGTAGGCTCCATTCTCCTTTAATGCTGCAGTTATTGCCCTGTATGCACCGTCACCCCCCGGTGCCGGTGCTGTTATATGGTGTGCATCACAGGTATTGCCATAGCCTGTAACCTCTCCATAAATCTTTGCACCTCTTTTAATTGCATGCTCCATTTCCTCCAATACAACTACCCCAGCACCCTCTGCCATGACAAAGCCAGCCCTGTTTAAATCAAAGGGAATGGAAGCTCTGTCCGGGTCAGTAACCAGGGTTAAAGCCATACTGCTGGTAAAGGCTGCAACGGACAGTCCGTTTATTGAAGCCTCAGCTCCGCCAGCCATGATAATATCAGAATATCCGTGTCTTATTGACCTCATTGCTTCTCCAATGGCGTGTGTTGAAGTTGCACATGCTGTAACAACTGGAAGATTTTCTCCCCTGAAGTCATACTTTATTGCCACCTGTCCTGCTGCCATATTGGAAATCATAGACGGTATGGTAAAAGGTGATACTCTTCTTGGTCCCTTCTCCAGAAGTGTCTTATGAGCCTCCAAAGTAGTCTCCAAGCCTCCGATACCGGAGCCTATGAAAACACCTGCCCTGTTATGGTCAAATTCAGCCTCCAAAAGACCTGAGTCTTCCATAGCTTCCTTTGCTGCAATCATGGCATACTGTGAAAACGGATCAAGCTTTCTCCAGTCAGATTTATCAAAGTAATCTGAAGGATTATAGCCTTTAAGCTCCGCTGCCAGAGTTGCCTTATATTCACTGGTGTCAAACTTGGTAATTGGTGCTATACCATGAACACCATTCTTCAAGCTTTCTAAAAATTCAGGTACGTTTTTACCGATTGGAGTTAAGACCCCAATTCCGGTTACAACTACTCTTCTGATCATAATGACATCCCTCCGTCACAAACTATGACCTGTCCTGTTATATATGCTGCTTTCTCAGATGCAAGGAAAAGTGCAAGGTCCGCAATATCCTGTGGAGTTCCCTTCCTGTTCATAGGTATGGAGTTTAAAATCTCCTGCTGCACCTTGTCTGAAAGCTTATCTGTCATTTCAGTTGTTATATATCCGGGTGCAATTGCATTGACATTGACACCACGTGAAGCCAGTTCCTTTGCCACTGATTTCGTAAGTCCGATGATTCCGGCCTTGCTTGCTGCATAGTTTGCCTGACCCTTGTTCCCACCAAGACCAACTATGGAAGACAGGGAAATTATCTTACCGCTTCTTTGTTTTGCCATAATGGGGTAAACATGCTTCATCATGTTGAAGGTGCCCTTTAAATTGACGTCAATGACATCATCAAAGTCTGCCTCCTTCATGGCAAGCAAAAGCTTGTCCCTTACGATACCGGCGTTGTTAATCAGTACATCAACTGATCCGAAGGTCTTTTTAACCTCATCAACAAGCTTTGCAGTTGCTTCAAAGTCAGCAATATCACATTTATAGATTTCGCAGACTCCCCCGTTCTTTACAATGGAGTCTTTGACAGCTTCTGCTTTTTCGGTGTTACCGGAGTATACAACCGCAACTTTTGCTCCCTTTGAAGCAAAGGTTTCGGCTATTGTAGCTCCGATTCCCCTGGAACCTCCTGTCACAATTACTGTTTTATCCTTGAACATTATTTTCTCCTTTTAGTACCTTCACCGCGTTATCCAAGCCCGCTCCATCACTTACATTTAAAAGGACGATGTCTGATTTGTCCTTTAATATCTTACCTACAAGTCCGGTTAATACCTTTCCCTCACCACATTCAATGAATACTCTTACTCCATTTTCATAAAGATAAGTGACTGTATCTGTGAACATGACAGGACTTATGACCTGCTCTGCTATGGCACTTTTTATTCCATCTTCATCAGAGGGATATGGCTTTGCACTTATATTTGAAATCAATTCTATTTCCGGTTTTTTTACACCCACAGTTTTAAGGTGTTCCTTTAATATCTCTTCAGCTTTTTTCATAAAGGGAGAATGGAAGGCTCCAGATACCTTTAAAGGTATGACCTTGCCCTTCATTTCTTTAATTAAAGCTACAGCCTTAATCATTTCCTCTGAATCACCTGAGATTACAGTCTGCTCCGGGCTGTTGAAGTTAACGGCATATACGTTGTCAAACTGACCTATTATATTACCCAGGGTTTCAACATCCATCCCCATGACTGCTGCCATGGAGCCTGGATTTTTCAATGCAGCCTCTGCCATGGCTTTTGTTCTTACTACCAAAAGCTCAGCTGCTTCATTCTGTCTTAAAACTCCTGAATATCCTAAGGCAGTTATCTCACCTAGAGAGAATCCAGCCACATAGTCAGGAACAATTCCCTTATTCTTTAAGCCTTCCGCTGCAAGCAGTGAAACAGAATAAATCGCCTTTGGGGTGTTTAAGGCGGCATTGATATCTTCGCCTTCCTCTAAAATACCTTTAAGCTCCGGAATATAGCTTTTAAGCTCCTCATATTTAACCTGAAGATCATCCATTTTAATGAAATCTGATCCCATACCGGCTTTCTGACTTCCCTGTCCCGGAAACAAAATACAGGTTTTTACCAATTTTTCACCTTTTCAATCTCATCCTTCAAGGATGACATCATATCTTTTATTATTTCGTCACAGGATTCAATTTTGTTGACAAGTCCCGCAGATATTCCCGCCATGAAGCAGCCCTGCTCCACATTGCCTTCCTTCACTGCCTTTCTTAGTGCACCAACACCCATGGCTTCCAATTCCTCTAAGGATTTATTGGTGTCATATTCAGCCTTTGAAAGATTTCTTGTGAAGGGGGATTTCAGTGCCCTTACAGGGTGTCCCATTCTATAGCCTGTGACAATGGTATCCCTGTCTTTGGCCTTTATGATTCTTTCCTTATATTCCTGGGATACATTGCTCTCCTTTGAGGCAACGAATCTTGTTCCCATCTGTATACCCTTTGCACCTAAGATCAAAGCTGACAGGAAGCTTCTTCCGTCAACCATTCCACCTGCGGCGATAATTGGTATATTAACCTCCTGGACAATCTGCGGAATCAAGGTCATTGTAGTCAACTCACCGATATGTCCTCCGGCCTCTGAGCCCTCAGCAATTAACGCTGTGGCACCGTTTCTCTCCATCATCTTACCCAAGGCACATGATGAAACCACAGGTATTACCTTGATACCTGCTTCAATCCAACCCTTCATGTATTTGACAGGGTTACCGGCTCCAGTTGTAACAACTGGTACCTTCTCTTCAACTACTACCTTGGCAACCTCCTCAACGAAGGGGCTCATCAGCATTATATTAACGGCAAAGGGTTTATCAGTCTTTGCCTTAAGTTTCTTAATCTCAGCCCTCAGCTGTTCGCCGTTGGAGCTCATTCCCGCAATTGTTCCAAGACCGCCAGCCTCGGATACGGCTGATGCTAAATCTGCATCAGCCACCCAAGCCATGCCGCCTTGTAGGATTGGATACTTAATACCCAGGGTCCTGCAAAGTTCATCGTATTTCATTTACTGCGCCTTCTCGATCTCTTTTACGACATCTTCAACTGTCTTAAGATTTTCATCCATTTCGATTGACACTCCAAGCTCGTCTTCCAGCTTCATAACAAGTTCAACTGTATCCAAAGAATCAAGATTCAATTCTTCAAATGTACTTTCAAGCTTGATTTCGCTTACGTCGATCTCCTTGTACTCTGCTATCACCTTTGCTACTTTTTCGAAAATCATATTGTTTTCCCTCCATACTTTTTCTAAGTACTTTAATTTATTTTTATTTTAAGAATTTGCTTATTACTGATTTTTCTTCAATATTTACTTTTACTTGTTCCACTCGATTATCATTCCGCCGGAGGTTAAGCCTCCACCGAAGGCTACCATTGCAATTGTCATTCCGTTCTTTAAAAGACCTTCCTTATTCAGATCATCTAAAAGAAGTGGTATGGATCCTGCTGAGGCATTTCCTCTTTTATGGATCCTGTTTGCAAACTTTTCAGATGGCATTTTAAGTCTTTCCCTGGCACTTTCAATGATTCTTGAATTTGCCTGGTGAGGTATTACCAAATCTATGTCCTCTGTTGTAAGCCCTGCACTTTCAAGACAGGTATTAAGCTCACCCTCCAGTGCTCCCACTGCAAATCTATAAACTGCTTTGCCATCCATGATTACCTTGCTGGATTCCGGTTCCACCTCTGTTTTAAAAGGTGTTGAATCAAATTTGTTTTCAATTTTCAAGGCAGGTATATTACCCTCTGCTGAAAGATGTATTGCCTTAAGCTCATTACCCTTTCCAAGCACTGCAGCCCCGCCTCCGTCACCGAAAAGTACACAGGTCCTTCTGTCAGTAAAATCAATGTATCTCGACATGAGCTCCATACCCACAACCAATACCTTGTTCACCTTGCCTGATTTAAAATAGCTGTCTGCAATATCCATGGCATATAAAAAGCCGGTACAAGCAGCATTGACATCAAAGGCCGGACAATGTGCACCAAGATCACTGGCAAGTATGCATGCCTGTGCAGGTGTGGAGTAATCTCCCCTCATGGTTGCAAATATGATCAAATCAAGCTCTGAGGCTTCAACACCTGAATCCAACAAAGCTTCTTTCGCAGCCTTTAAAGAAAGACTGGTCATGTTCTCCTCATTGTTTAAAATTCTTCTTTCTTTAATGCCTGTTCTTTGGACTATCCACTCATCAGAGGTGTCCACCATCTTTGACAGCATTTCATTATCCAATATGAAGTCAGGCTCAGCCTTACCGGTCCCTAGTATCCTAAAACTCATTTGCGCTCCTTCTCGTCTAACCTGTTTAAGTATCCATTTATTTTTATGAGGGCTGACAATATTGATTTCATTTCATGCTCTGTCAGACTCTCAGTCATCTTTCTAACCATCTTCAAATGGAAATAGTTATGTACCCTGTCCATCCTCTTACCCTTTTCAGTCAGATATACATTAACTGACCTTAGGTCCCTGTCACTTTTTTCCTTATATACATAGCCCTTTCTTTCAAGCTTTTGTACAGCAACAGTCACCGATGCTTTTGTTATTCTTAATTCTTCAGCCAGGCTTACTATGGTTTTTCCGCCCTCATTGCCGATCTTTTGTATAAGATGAATCTCATTGATAGAAAGGTTTAGATTCTTATCACTTGTCATATTCGATTCAATATGGCTCATGGACTCATATGCCATGGTTATTTCTTCATTCAGTCTCTCAAAATAATCCTGCAAAATGCCTACCTCCCCTTCAACTCAATTTATTTAATCAGTCAATTAATTAGTTTGACTGTCTAACTATTTTTATTATATTTACATTACTTTTAATGTCAAGTATTTTGATTATCAAAGTATTAAAAAATTCTACCCCTAACTGCAACCATGCAACTGACTTCTTGTATGAGAACAATAATAGTAAAAATTTTCATTACACATACTATGAAATTAGTGTTTTGAAAATAGTACCATTGGATTGGTTCAATTTTTGCCACAGATTTACTTTTATGTAAATAACAAAGAAACGGTGAAAGCCATTATGGACTCACACCGTTTCTTTGTTTGAACGCTCTTTTAAGTTTTTTTTAGGAGCTTACAGGTTGTTCAATATTATTATCTTCCAAAGTACTTGTCGATACCATTTGCAATCTGGTCCGCAAGTCTTTGCTGATTTGTTGGGTTGTTAAGTATAACTGCATCATTTTGATTTGTCAGGAATCCAAGCTCCAAAAGTGAGGATGGCATATCAGACATTCTGTTTACCGCAAGTGATCCATCAGTGTATGGTACATCATCAAATATCTTGCCTGAGCCCATTACTGTTCCGATACCTTCAGCAAGATATCTTGCAAGAAGCATTGAGTTATCAAGCCAAGCCTCTGTAGTAGGGTTAAGCTTCTCTGTGGAATAAAGAGCTGCTGCTCCTCTTACACTTGAGTCATAGCTTACATCATTATGTATTGAAACATAAATATCTGCCTGAAGCTGGTTTGCAGTTGTTATTCTGTCGTATAAATCAACATAAGCATTAATAGAAGATTTTGAAAGATAAACAGTATATCCTCTCGCCTCTAAAACAGCCTTGGTCTTTAATGCAACATTCCAGTTTATTGTAGCTTCGTCATATCTGACTCCACCGAAGGTTGAAACTGCACCGTAGCCTACGCCATCATGACCTGGATCCAGGAATACAACAAGCTTGTTTCCTGTTGTAGGAATTGCCGGCTCAGCAAATTTCTGTAGAATATCTGCCTCACTCTTTTTGATATAACCTACTCTGTTTGAATAGGATACCTTATACCATAAAGCGCTTTCTCCTAGCTTATCTAAAATCTGTCCTGATGGAATATTTATAGGAAGCTTTGTAGCATCTGATTCAGTTGATCTTAACTGTGCAGGTGAATTGGTTCTTAACTGTCCTATCTTTGTAATTGAGGTATTCTCATAGCCTGCCTTAGGTGTAAGGTTAGCTGCAGGTGTGCCCCAATATGTTGCGGATGAATATCCCTGTACTCCGTTTATCTCCAGTTTGTACCAGCCGTTGACTGCAGTCTGGATTACCTTTGCGGTTGTGTTTACAGGAACTGTCATTAAAACCTTTGAATTTGCAACTGAAGGAATGTCTCTTAAGTTGACTATATCCCAGTTTTTAATCAGGGAATTAACTGCTGCACTTGTTGAAACAGGTGTAGTTGTAGGTGGTTTTGTAGTAACAACTGGTGTTGTGGTAGTTGCAGGCTTAGTTGTTGCAACTGGAGTAGTTGTTGCTGCTGGTTTTGTAGTAACCGGTGGTGTAACAACTGTGGTTATTACGTTATTTGCAGGATTTATCCAAGCTCCCGGAACTCCTGCCTTTGTTGTTATATTAGCCATTCCACTGAAGGTCTTATATACAAAATATGAGCCCTTAGTCATTGTAACTACTGAATTAACTCCCCTTGCTGCATAATCTGCATTAACATATCCTGGTACATCATTGTACAAAACGTAGGTTGAACCTGCAGCTCCCGGAAGTGGTGCTGGTTTTGTAGTTGTAGTAGGTGCAGGAGTAGTTGTTGTTGCGGGCTTTGTGGTCGCAACTGGTGTTGTAGTAGTTGGTGGCTTTGTTGTAGCCGCAGGAGTTGTGGTTGCAGGTGGTTTAGTTGTAACCGGTGGTGTAACCACAGTCTTGTTGTCTGCTGGGTTTACCCATCCACCTGGGGAACTCTGAACCTTTGTTATGTTTATCATTCCATTGAAGGTTTTATATACGAAATACTCACCTTTGGAATATGTGGTTACATAGTTTGTTCTGCTCATAGCATCCGCTGCATTGGAGTATATCCTGATGTCATTGTTTATCATGATTTTCCCTGCGGCTATTGTTGGTGGTGCTGATGTTACAGGTGCTGAAGTTGTAGCTGGTGTTGTAGTTGTAACACTGGGTGTTGATGGAGTAACCTGTGAGCCTGAATCCTTCCAGTAATCTGATAAGGAATAACCCACAACTCCTCCGACATTTAGCTTGTACCAGTTGTTTGTAACTCCTAATACCTTTGCCTTTGTACCAGTCTGGGCAAGTCTTACGACGCTGTTGCTGGTTCCTGCTCCGGATCTTACATTAACTGCATCAGTACTGATGACATATCTGTCAGTGGAAACTGTGCCGTTTGAAGTTATATAGTCATTCGGAACAAATCCGATTTTGCCGAAGTAGTTTACCTTGGACCATTCAGCTCCCTTTGAAATTACTGAAACAAGATCACCATATGGTATTACGGTCATCTTATTGGCACTCCAGGAATCTGTTGCCCTCAAATATATATCCAGTGTAGTTACAGACCAAATGTCAGCCTTTGCAATAGCGGGTGGCAGGATAGACATAGTAAAAATTAAAAGTAATATTGCCAAGCTCTTCTTCTTGAATTTCTTCATGGAATCCCCCTTTCGGTTTCATATCGCATATTCTGCAATATATGACAGCATTCAAGCCAATGTACATGCTCTTCTACGTAGCATTTGCCATGCTCCTTTAGATACGGTTCTAATTATAACAAAATTATTACAAAAAGTGTACCCAAAATAAGGGATCTCCACTTTCGAAGACCCCTTACCACCACAGTTTTATACCTGTACCATATTCAATTCAACGGCAGATTTTACAGAAAAATTACTACATTAACAGCTGGAAGCAAAGAATGTATATCATGAATACCATGATTATCGAGGATAAGGTACCAATCAAATAATATTCAGCAAACACCGGGTCCTTACTGATTCTGTCATACCTGGCAATACTTTTTGCAGTTAATACAAGCCCCACAGCAGCATATTCCCCCAGGGACATAAGAATAAGGCAGATAGTTTTTTCCAATACCCCGATAATGCCGCCGGCTTTTAAATTTGATCTTTCAGCTATTTCAGATGATACCTCAGTGTCTACAATACTATTCTCTTTGATTATAGATTTATCCTCAGCCGGCTTGAACTGACTGAATAAAACAGTAAAAGTTATATTAGACGGCTTGTATATCAACAGAAATGCAAGGAGCCACTTTGCAGCCTGATATGGTTCAACCCAGAACTCATAAAAGAAATCCGCTATGAATCCAAAGAAGCTCAGATGAGTTCTCCTAAATACAGTTGCAATTATGATAAGGCTGAGAATATGCAAAGCCTGGTCAAAAACATATATGTTTGAGTCTTTATATTTCTTCTTACCCTTAACCAGCTTTCTTTTGCCAATATCGATGACTCCATGTGCCAAAACAGCAAGTGCTGAGGCAATTATGAAATTCAATTCGAATTTAAGTAAAACTGCAAAGACAGCAAAGGGCAGAATATACATCAAAAGATGGTTATAAAACAGCTTTTCATCATGGTGCTTGTTATCTGCAGTGTATTGATCCTGCAGATAGTAGTCCCCAATGATATGAGCTGTAAATAGGTATAGGAATATGACTTTCATTATTTTTCTCCGTAAAGATCCTTCATCAGTTCCTCTATAGAATAAACTGATTCAAAATACTCAAAATAGCCTGAAGCCTTAAGGCTTCGGTGTACAGTAGACTGGTTCAAACCGCTTTTTTCAGCAATCTCTCCTTGAGTCATACCATAATAGTATGAATCCATGATGGATTTTCTTTGCTTTGGTGTCCATCTTGATTCAATGAAATAAAGAAGATTCAAGGTTGAATTTACTGATTCAATGGCTGAAGATCCAATACCTACATCGAATCTGATGTCTCCCATGGCAGTTTTTTTACTCTTCTCATTCTTTTTAATAAAATTGATCATGTTCCTGGCTCTGTGGTATGCGGGACCATCAGCACCAAGGCTTTCATCCGGGTTAATATTTGTGGTTATTTCACCAACGCCTACTCCAAATCTGGATCTTACGGGATAAATCCTGAACTTGATGTAGTTGATGATCTCAAGTGTTTTAACCGGAGTTACCAAAAGTCCTTGGAACTCATCCCCCAGGGTAATGGTGAAATTACTGGCAATATCATTCTTATAAATGACATTTATCTCATCCAAAATCTCTTTAAACCTGATCTGGAAGGCTTCCCTGTCGCTGATTTGCCGTGAATTCTGCAAATCACCAATTATTGCTGTATACATCTTTCCTACCCCCAAAATATTTCTAAAATTGAAAAAGAAACAAAGAGCTAAACCTGATAAATGCTTGCAGGCAGAGTTTAGAATTTTTGTATGATTTTGTACCTAAATTATAGCATTTAATACAGACAATGTTTAAAAATGCATTTTTAGACACATATTATTAATTATTATTCACATTTCATAGTCACATTGCTATAATAAATTAATTATTGAATTGTAAATAAAAGGGGTTGTTGACTATGAGTAAAATCACCAGAGAAGATGCATGGGAACTGTTAAACAAATATAACAAAAGCGATAGCCTGCTTAAGCATGCATTAGCTGTTGAAGGTGTTATGAGACATTTTGCACAAAAATATAACGCTGATGTGGATGAATGGGGAGTCATCGGTCTTTGTCACGACCTTGATTACGAAATGTACCCTGAACAGCATTGTGCCATGACTGAAAAGCTCTTAAATGAGGCTGGTTGGCCGAAAGAATATGTCAGAGCAGTAATTTCCCATGGCTATGGCTTGGTTAATGATGTCAAGCCTGAAAGTGATGTTGAGAAGGTTTTGTACACCATAGATGAATTAACAGGCCTAATCGGTGCTGCGGCATTAATGAGACCAAGCAAAAGCGTTTCTGATATTGAAGTTAAATCTGTAATGAAGAAGTTCAAATCCCCTGCCTTTGCAGCCGGAGTAGACAGAGATGTTATTCTTAAAGGCTGTGACATGCTCGGAATGACCATTCAAGATGTAGTCAATGAAGTTATCCTAGGAATGAGATCCGTAAGCACAGCAATAGGATTGTAAAAAATAAAAGAGAAGCATAAAAAAATCGGAGGTGTCTTTGGACACCTCCTTAAAAATGAGTGAAAGGTAGTAAACATGACAAAACAATCAACAAAATTAGAACAGAAGCAATGGTAGAAGAAATGGTGACAAGAGTGAGTCAGGAGTAATATAATCAAAAGGATGGGGATAGTAGTAGCTTAGTTAACAATTCCAAAGGAGACATCTACGAAATCTTTTATACTGAGCTTGAGGTCCCTGTTTCCATAGTCTTCCTCAACCTTTCTTAAAGCTTCTTCAGGAGAAGCCCCCTCTGGTACCATGACATATATCTTTTTCTGAAGTATCTCAGTTATTTCTACAGCAACTTTTCTCATTGGTTTACCTCCGAACAAATTATAAAATCGGTTCACGATTCATTGAAATTCGAATTATTGGTTTAGTTTGCTTAAGAAAATTTCTCTTAAGTCTTTTTTTATTTTCATCCACTATTCTGCAAATAACCATATTGTTGGTTATAAACAATACTCTGGCATAGAATGTATTTTTGACAGAATCATATATTCTACCGGCACTGTGAGTGCCCTTTGCCTTTGTGTAAGGTGTATTGGCAATGTAGCCCACTTTTACATAACCAGGAAGTGTTGCACAAATCGCATCTGAATCATACTGGTTATTCTTATCCTTACGGAATTTTATCAACATTCCGATTTCGAATATTGAAGTACCACAGTAATATTTCATTCCTGTAAGTGTTATGCATCTATCGTTAAACATTGTTCCTCAACTCCTTATACTTAAGGTATCAAAGTGTCCGGACAAAAAAAGACTCCAGATCAATTTTTGATCTGAAATCTTTTTTATGTATATAGTTGAAGCTTTTATTCAAAGCCTTAGTCCTATTTATCAGAGAGATCCTTGAAGGTATTGGAGGAGTCCTCATATTCTGATTTCCAGTTGTCTCCGGCAAGTATATGTTCTCCACCGTCATGGATGGATTTGCATACATATATTTTAGGTTCAGGTGAGTCTGAGGTTGCCACAACAAATGAGAATTCCTGATCAACTGTTGCTGCACCGTATGCTCCGGCTTTATCCACAGCCACAATTGACATTGCTATTTCTCTTTGTCCTGATTTAATCAGCTTATCCCAGAGACCCTTTAAGCTTTCTTCGCAGGCTTCCTGTGGAGTTCTGCCTTCCTTCATGAGTCTTACAGTTTCATAGGCT
>JASDTM010000085.1:10738-19242 GCA_041891535.1 Clostridiaceae bacterium | reverse complement strand
TTAAAATATAGTCCTTCATTGTAAGAGGAATGTCTGTTGCCATCATACACGGTATTGATGCAGAGAAGAAAAGTATTTCTGATACACAGACGACACCTACTGTAAATCTTGTTACAAAATCAGCTGTTGTTACAAAGGATACCGGAAGTAGCATTTCAGCAATACTTGTTGAAATTGCCATTGCAACATGCATTGGCTCTTTCAACCCCATAAGTAGAGTGAACGGGTAGAATATTACTCCAATCCCCTTAAATACAGGTGTGAAATAAGCGAGTATCAGGCCTAGCGTTCCAATGGCCATAAGTGATGGAGCCATGTTGATTGCAAGTTTGATTCCATCAATGAAATTTGTCTTTGTGCTTTCCCAAAGTGAAGGTGCTTCATCAGCCACATCCTTTGCAATCTCTAATGCTGCGGTTAATTTATTTCCCTTTACATCCTGTTCAATCTCTCCTTTTTGACCTTTATAATAATCATTTGATTTATTCCTCAAAGGATAGATTCTGGCAGTTATTGCAGTAACTATGAAGGTAACTATTGCAGTTACTGCAAAATAAGTTGTCCACATATTCATGATTCCAAGGTTATTCGCAACTATAACCATGAAGGTTGCGGAAACTGTTGAAAATCCTGTTGCTATAATTGCTGCTTCTTTTGTAGTATATTTTCCTTCTCTATAAACTCTGTTAGTTATCAAAAGTGCAATTGAATATGAACCAACAAAGGAAGCGACTGCATCAATTGCTGATCTTCCAGGAGTTTTCCAAATCGGCTTCATTATTGGCCTCATAAAGACTCCAACGAACTCCATTAACCCATAACCTGTTATCAAAGCCAGAAATACTGAGCCTACAGGGACTATTGTAGTAACCGGAACAACAATTTTATTGAATATGAATGGAATCATATTAGGAGCCAAAAGACTTGCCGGACCAACCTTAAATACAGCCATGATCAAAAATGGAATAGCAAGGATGTTAATTATGGAAAAAACAAGTTTTGTCTTTGTTTTATTCCAGGTTCCATTAATAAATGGTAGTACGACTCCGAGAATAATCATGACAGATCCATAAACAATACCGTAATAAGGAATCTTTTGGATATATGTCACAATATGGTCTAAGGGGATAGTGTTCTTTCCACCGATTGTAATAGGGACAAAAAACATGAAAATACCTATAATACTGTACACTACAAATCTGAATAAACTATTGTTCTTGTTCTGATTTACTGATGCATTTTTCTCTGACATTGAAATCACACTCCTTTTAATAATTTTTATAATTTTAGATTAGCATGTTATGGGAGTGTTGACAATTATTCCTTGTACCCTGGTTACATTATTATAAAAACACCAGAATAAGCCCACATCTCATTGAATTATTTCCTATTGATAAGGAACAGTTTTTAGTAAATATAAGTGAAAGTATAGGAATCAGGTTCACAAAAAGTTTTTATAAAATCCCTAAAAAATTTGTTGACGTCTTTTAACTTGAGTCATATAATGAACATTGTTCAATTTGGAGGTAATGATATGAATAAATCAGTTACATCAAAGGAAATTATACTTGAAGAAAGCAAGAAGATAATGAGAGAATCTGGACCTGAGCTTCTTGGCATGAGAGAGATTGCCAAGCGTTGTGGTATTTCGGTCGGCTCAGTTTATAACTACTATCCATCCAAGGAAAGTTTGATTGCAGACACCTTAGAAGCAATATGGACTGAGATAATGCACGGTGAAAAGGATATGTCCAAGGAGAAGGGGTTCCTCGAAAGTGTTGCCCTTTTATACGAAAAAATTAGTAAGGGTTCAGAAAGATATCCCCTGTTTTTAAGTACCCAATCCATGCTTTTCGACAAAATGGACAAGTTCGAAGGCAAGGATTTGATAGGCCACTATGAGAACCATATTATTAAAGGGTTGGTCAGAGCACTTAAGATGGATGACAGGGTTAATAAGAATGCTTTCAACTCAACATTCCCAATGGATGTCTTTGTTGAATTTATTTTTACCAATATCTTAAAATCAATAAATGACAATTCTCAGGATTTGCAATTTATTCTGGAGCTTATAAAAAGGTTAGTATATTAGACAGCAGTGATAGTTAATAAGAAATTTGACATTTAAAGGAGTAACAAAAATGCAAGGAATCATGGAAGCAGTTTTTGACGCTGCGTATTTAACAACAGTAATCACTTTAGGAATTTTGATGATTAAAAGATCATCCGGAATCAAACAGTACCTTATGTTTGGAATAATGGCAGTTGTATTAGGGTCAGGAGATTCATTCCACTTAATACCAAGGGCAGTGGCATTAAATACAACTGGTCTTGCAAACTACGTTTCGGCATTAGGGATTGGAAAGCTGATCACTTCTATTACAATGACCATCTTTTATATCATTCTTTACCATGTTTGGAGAGAAAGATACAAAATTGAAGGCAAAAAGAATCTGACTTATGCCGTTTACGGTTTGGCTGTTTTAAGAATAGTTCTTTGTCTTTTCCCACAAAACGGATGGACTAGTCCTGACCCGTCATTAACCTGGGGAATAATCAGAAATATTCCTTTTGCCATATTAGGTCTGGTTATTATCGTAATTTATTACAACAGCTCCAGGGAGCACTCTGATGTATCCTTCAAGAATATGTGGCTTACAATTGTATTAAGCTTTGCTTTCTATATACCGGTAGTCTTGTTTGCAGATAAATACCCCATGGTTGGAATATTGATGATACCAAAAACCTGTGCTTATGTTTGGACAGTTCTAATTGGCTATAAGGATATGATGAAGACTTTGAAGCTTGGTAAGACAGAAGCGGCCTTAAGCTAGCTCTCAAACTTGGCTGTTCAGCTTGATTTAGTGCGAAATTAAGAATATACTAAAAAAAAGATTTACGGGGTGGCACTATGAATAGGATAATAACAGCACTAAATACTTATTCATACAAGTCTGTTTCTTATTACTATAAGAACAGGCTTTGGTTGCGTATGCCCTGATTTGTAATTTTAGGCATAACTGCGATCCAAGGCTTTTTAAGCTTTGGGTCGTTTTTTATTTTATTAAAATTTTTGGAGGATATGATTATGGACAACAGACTATTTGATGAAGTTAGGAAAGTAGCGGTGGAAATCTATTCAGAGGAAGGATTGAAGGAAAAACTGAACAGTGGGAAAAAACTAAAGATAAAGCTCGGAGCCGACCCATCCAGGCCTGATCTTCACCTTGGACATTCCGTCCCATTAAGAATGCTAAAAAAGCTGCAGGACGAAGGACATGAAATCATATTTATTATTGGTGACTTCACAGGGATGATAGGAGACCCCACCGGCAGAAGTAAAACAAGAGTACCTTTAACCTTTGAACAGACAAGAATTAACGGCCAAAGTTACTTTGACCAGGTTTCAAAGATTTTGGATGTTAAAAAGGCAAGTATCAGATATAACTCCGAATGGTTATCAAAGCTTAATTTTGCAGATGTTTTGGAATTAGCTGGTAAATACACACTGGCAAGAATAATGGAAAGAGATGATTTTACAGAAAGATATAAATCAAATAAAGCGATTGGACTTCATGAGCTCTTCTATCCTTTGATGCAGGGCTATGACTCAATTGCCTTGGAAGCTGACATAGAGGTTGGCGGAACAGATCAAACCTTTAATCTTCTGGTTGGCAGAGAGCTTCAAAAATCTTGGGGTCAACAGCCACAGGAAGTTATAACCTTCCCTCTCCTTCCTGGCTTGGACGGTGTGGAAAAAATGAGCAAGTCCCTTGATAACTATATTGGGATAGATGAAGCTCCTGAAATAATGTTTGAGAAATGTATGAAGGTCCCGGATACAGTCCTTGAGGACTACTTCAGACTTACAACGGATATACCTGTGGATGTATATAAGCACTTATTGGAGTCAGACATCAGAGAAGCGCATTTCGTATACGGCAAAGAAATAGTCAGAATGTACCATGGAATTGAAAGTGTTTTACCTGCTGTTGAAAGGTATGAATCAATAGCAAACGGAGCAGCTCCTGAGGAATTGGACATATTCACCCCAAATAAAAACCCCATAACTTTGGTTGAAGTCTTAAAGGAAGTGGGCTTTGCAGCATCAAATTCAGATGCAAGAAGATTGATTGAGAGTAAAGGCATAAAATTTGATGGAGACACTGTTTCTGATACCTCAGCTTTAATTACAAAGAACGGAGTTTTAAGCAGAGGAAAGAATAAATTTATAAAGATAGAATTCTAAAATAAAGTTCATTCTGAATAAAAGTCAGTTAAAAGCTGGTGTATTGGAATTTTTCTTATAGTTAAAGAAATGCAGCTCCGGGAAGCGATTAATGCTTCCCGGAGCTGCATTTTTTCATATAAATTCTTGATTTTACTATTTAGTCTATTTTGGTTGTCTTAGTTACCCTTTTCCTTTGACATGACAGTCATCTCTGCTTCATTATCCATGATATCAGGATAAACTATCTTATAGTAATCCTTGTTTATCTTTTCCTGTAATACAGGTAATGCTGCTGTTGCCTGGTTCTTTATATTTATTAGCAGGGATTCATATACATCAGCCTCATAAAGATCACGGATACCATCTGCCCATTTATGTAGTGTTTCTACATTATTATAGAAAAGATATGCCTTTCCCTCTTTTGAATTGTCACTTTGGATGAACACCCTGACTTTATCAGCTGCTTTATAGGCATTGTTGAATAAAACATAAAGCGAATAATCTTTTTCTTTGATGACAGGAAGTATCTCTTTCATTTCATCCATTTTCATATAGGTAGCTGCAGCCTCTGGCAATGAACCAGGATAGGACGGTCCAGTGTAGGTATTTGTATTTATATCATTGCTTGTTGAAGTCTTATTAATGTTATCTGAATCATCATCTGGATACTCGTTAATAATCTCAGCATCAATGAAGTTATCTGTGTTGAAGCCACTTTTTGCAAAATCCAAATTCTCCTTCAACCTGGCAATTTCTTTTTCCAAGGAGGCAATCTGCATTTCATATTGTTCTACTCTGGCTTTTTTACCAGAAAGAACACTGGCTATGACGGTATTGGAAACGAAATAATAACCCAGTGCCACCATGAAGGTAATGCCGGGGTTAATAACCCTTAACAGAAAGAACAATCCAAGGGAGAGAACAAAATTATTATTTTTTATACTTTTAAGACTTCTGATTGATCTTTCAATTTCTGACTTTTTGCTGTTTACTTCCAAAAGCTGTCCTTCTGATTTTCTAAGCTGAACATTACTGTTATCAACTTTCCCTTCATAATACACACCCAAGAAATTCAGCATGTCAGAAATCCATGATTTTTTCATTTCTTCCCCTCCTTGTTCAGATTTGCTATTTCTTAATAATTCCTAGTGGAATTATATTAGAGAGATTCTCTCATATTTTTATTTAATTATAATTAAAAAACGATTTTGTTGAAATATCTAAACAATGTCTTAACAATATCGACACCGTTTATGGAAATCTATGTGTTATACTTCTAATATTAATCTTAGGAGCGGTTGGAAATGGGACTTAGAGGATTACTTTCCATATTATTTTATATACTTAATTTCCTTATAATCTGGTCTCTAATTTTCAGAAAAAGAGAGAGACCTGAGAAGGTAATAGGATGGCTTTTAGTTCTTATTCTATTGCCACCTTTTGGATTCTTCTTATACCTATTAATGGGCGTAAATTGGAAGGAAACAATTTTAAATGAAAAATTTTCTCCGAATATGGCAGATTTTATAAACAGCAGTCTTAAGGAATACGATGGTCCGTACAATGATATAACAAGATTGGTTTCAAACTCCAACGGATCTCCCATGTTCCTTTTTAATAATATCACCCTTTACAAGGATGGAACTGAAAAATTCAAGGCACTACTGGATGATATTGACAAGGCTACTCATCATATACATGTTGAATACTACATTATTAAGTCAGATGACATCGGAAGGCAGATTTTCGACAAGCTTAAGAAAAAGTCTCTTGAGGGTGTCAAAGTAAGAGTTATCATGGACAAGGTCGGCACAAAGTCCTTTTCCAATGAATATAAAAAAGAACTCATGGATGCAGATATAGAAATAGTAACCTATACAGCAGCATTTGCTTTTGTATCCAAATTAATAGACTTATCCTGGAACTACAGAAATCACAGAAAGATAGTTATTATTGATGGTAAAGTAGGATATATAGGTGGAAACAACATCGGCGATGAATATTTGGGCAAGGGCAAGCTGGGATACTGGCGAGACAGCCATATGAGGGTAGAAGGTGATTTCGTACTAGGCTTACAAGGATTGTTTTTCAATGACTTCTTTGCTGTCCTTCACAGAAACGAACACGCCATGAAATGGGAATTCATGAAGAGAAGCGAAATCTATGAAAGAGAGCATAATTTTGAGAGCTACTTTCCAAAGATTGAAGTAACAAATTATCTACCTATGCAGCTTGCTTATTCAGGTCCTGAGTCCCCTCTCTACACAATAGAACTTTTATTCATTAAAATGATTTCCAGCGCCAAGGAAAGAATATATATATCATCTCCATACTTCATCCCCAGTGAAGGAACCATGAGTGCATTAAAAACAGCAGTCATTTCTGGAGTGGATGTAAGGATTATGTTCCCGGCACAGTATGATCATCCTTATGTGGGCCATGCTTCAATGACATACATCGGTGAATTATTGGAATGTGGCGCAAGAGTTTTTTTATATGATAAAAATAGTTTTGCACATAATAAGGCAATTGTCTGCGATGGTAAAATGTTCACTTTAGGAACAGCAAATTTCGATGTAAGATCCTTCTTTTTTAACTACGAATGCAATGCTGTAGTCTACGATGAATATTACGCATCAAAAATGGATGGTTATTTCTACGATGACATGGACACATCCAACGAATTGTATCTGAAAGATTACTTGAACAGATCCCGGTTCACCTTTATGAAAGAGAGCTTTTTCAGGATGTTTTCACTACTTTTCTAGATTTTCGGGTATATACCAGCATGTTTCAAAGATTTACATTAAAAAACACTACTGCAGTAGCAGTGGTGTTTTTTTAATGGTTATTTAGGTAACCTTCATAATTATGCAGGTTGACTATTTTAGATCAAATCGAAGTTAGTAAATTATTTACTAAATCTTTTACTAAATTACATAGATAATTTCGTTTTCAACATCTGTTTAATTTAAATTATTATTAAACAAATCCTATAAATAGCATTAAAATCCCAGAGATAAATATGTATGTAAATGAGTTGTAAATAACGATATATTAATAATAACCCTGCATTTATTTGCACAATGTTTGTTTTTAATGGTTTTTGCATATCGATATTATGAAGTTGTCAAGATTGGTATAAGTTTACAAAAAACGGTTGCAATTTCCTGAAAACCGAAGTAAACTTTTAGTAAAATATAGTCCATCGGAGGGAATATATGAAGCGTATATTATCAACAGTACTAGTTGCTGGAATGGCCATTTCATTGGCAGCATGTACACCAGCAGCAACAACAACCACAACAGCAGGCAGCAATGCACCAGCAGCACTTCCAAAAGTAGGAGCTACTATCTATCGTTATGACGACAACTTCATGTCATTCGTAAGAAATGCAATGGAAAGAGAAGCAAAAGACAAGATTGCTATGACCATCACTGACTCACAGAATGACCAGGGTAAGCAGAACGAGCAGGTCGACACTTTCCTTTCACAGGACGTGAAAGTATTAGCCATCAACCTAGTTACTCCTCAGGCAGCACAGGCAGTCATCGACAAGGCTAAGCCAAAGAATATTCCAATAGTATTCTTCAACAAAGAGCCAGATGAAGCAGCATTGAACTCATACGACAAAGCATATTTCGTTGGAACCAGATCAGCAGAATCCGGAGAAATCCAGGGTCAGTTAATAGTAGATCAGTGGAAGGCCAACAAGAAATGGGATAAAAATGGAGACGGCAAAATCCAGTACGTTATGATCAAGGGTGAGCCTGGACATCCAGATGCAGAAGCAAGAACTAAGTACTCAGTTGAAGTTGTAGAAAAAGCTGGTATAGGCGTAGAAAAACTTGACGAGCAGACAGCAATGTGGGATACCGCAAAGGCAAAAGACCTTGTTGATGCTTGGATAGCAAAATTCGGCGACAAGCTTGAATTCGTTATTGCAAACAACGACTCAATGGCACTAGGCGCACTTGCAGCACTTCAGAACGCTGGTTACACTGGCGACAAGGCTATTCCGATAGTTGGTGTTGATGCTATACCTGATGCTTTAACTAAGATTGAATCTGGCGAATTAGTTGGAACAGTTCTTAATGATGCAGGAAACCAGGGTAAAGCTACAATTGACTTAGCTACTAACCTAGCTAATGGTAAAGACCCTGTAGACGGAACTTCATGGAAGCTTGACAAGAAAGCAGTTCGTGTTCCTTACAAAGCTATAACAAAAGCAAACCTACAGGACGCTAAGGCTTCATACGGTCAGTAAAATAT
>JASDTM010000085.1:1324-10728 GCA_041891535.1 Clostridiaceae bacterium | reverse complement strand
GATAATTTATGGAAGAAAAATACATTCTGGAAATGCTGGACATCGAAAAAACATTTCCCGGTGTCCGTGCACTAAAGCGAGTTACATTAAGGGTCAGACCCGCTAGTGTTCATGCCCTCATGGGTGAAAATGGAGCCGGTAAATCAACCTTGATGAAATGTTTATTCGGTGTCTATAAAAAGGATGCCGGAAGAATTATATTCAACGGTAAAGAAATCGAAATGAAATCCTCCTTGGAAGCTTTGACCAATGGTATATCCATGGTGCACCAGGAGTTAAACCAGGTTAAAACCACAAGAATTGTTGATAATATCTGGCTTGGCAGATTCCCTAAAAAGGGCTTGGTAGTAGACGAAGCAAAAATGTATGAGGATACTAAGAAAATATTCCAGGATCTTGGAATTGAACTTGATCCAAGGATGAAAATCAGACGCCTCCCTATTTCCCAGGCACAGATGGTTGAAATAGCTAAAGCCGTGTCCTATGATTCCAAACTTATTGTTATGGATGAGCCCACTTCTTCACTTACACAAAAGGAAGTATCTCAGCTGTTTAAAATCATTAATGAGCTTAAGAAAAAAGGCGTATCAGTAATCTATATTTCTCATAAGCTTGATGAGATAAGAGAAATCGCTGATGAAGTCACCATTATGAGAGATGGTGAGTACATCAAGACAGATAAAGTTGAAAATATGTCCACTAATGAAATAGTGCGTTTAATGGTTGGTCGTTCTCTGGATAATCGTTTCCCTGAGCTTGAGTATGAGAGAGGCGAAAAGATTTTGGAGGTTTCAGGGCTCACAGCAGTAAGTCCAAGATCAATAAATGATATCACCTTTGATTTATACAGAGGTGAAATCCTGGGAGTTGCAGGTCTTGTAGGTTCTAAGAGAACCGACCTTTTAGAAGCCTTGTTCGGTGACAGGAGAGTTGCATCAGGAACAATCAAAAAAGATGGCAAGCTGATTGAAAACAAGACTCCAAAGGCTGCAAAAGCACATGGTTTTGCAATGGTTACTGAGGAAAGACGTACTACAGGTATATTCGGTGAAATGAATATAAGGTTTAATTCTGTAATAGCAAACCTTAAAAAATATGCAACCGGACCGGTTGTAAAAACAATGCCCATGGTCAGGGACACTGACAAAATGATCAAGGCAATGAATGTAAAGACCCCGACACAGTATACGAAGATAAAATCCCTTTCAGGTGGTAACCAGCAGAAGGTCATCATAGGGCGCTGGCTTCTTACAGAGCCGGATATTCTTCTGATGGATGAGCCTACACGTGGTATCGACGTAGGAGCTAAGTATGAGATATATCAGCTTATGCAGAATATGGCCAAGGAAGGTAAATCAGTAATAATGGTTTCTTCGGAAATGCCTGAGATTTTGGGAGTATCTGACAGAATTTTAGTAATGAGCAATGGCAGACTTGCCGGTATATTGGAAAACAAAGATGTGACCCAGGAGCAGATAATGGAACTTTCTGCAAAATACCTGTAGTTTAGGAGAAATATTAAAATGAATGACAATGACAAAAATGTAAATAAACCCGAAAACGGGGATAATCTTCTAAAACATTTAGAGGATGCTAAAAAGAATGTCTCTGCACCTGCAGGTGATATTGTAGAAAGCTCTGTTGCAGCAGTTGTCGACCCAACTGATTCCATGGGGCATAAGGTAAGAACAGCACTGACCAATAACGCTATTTATGTTATCTTATTTATCCTTTTCGTTGGAATCGTAGCTGCTGAGCCTTCCTTCCTTTCAGTAACAAACTTTTCGAATATTTTACAGCAGTCAGCAACCCGTATCATCCTTGCACTAGGTATAGGAACAATCCTTGTAACAAAGGGTACGGACCTTTCCCTTGGACGTCAGGTTGGTCTTGCCGCTGTTGTATCAGCATCACTGGTTCAGGATATTAATTATCAGTACAGAATGTACCCTAACCTTCCTGAATTGAATATCATAATCCCTATACTTGTAGCCATGGTACTTTGTATGATCATCTCCGGTATTAACGGTTTTGTTATCGCTAAATTAAGAGTTGACCCATTCATTGCAACTCTTGGTTCAATGATCATAGTATATGGTTTGAACTCAATTTATTTTGACAGACCACCGCTAGGTGCTACACCAATCGGAAGCTTAAGTGCCAATTTCCGTGGTATAGCAACTAAGTCAGTAAACTTGGGATTTATTCAAATACCAGTACTTATAATAATCACAATTTTGACCATTGCTGTTATGTGGTTCATCTGGAATAAGACTACCTTTGGTAAGAATGTATTCGCAGTTGGTGGAAACCGTGAAGCAGCAAGAGTTTCCGGTATCAATACAACAGTAGTTATCATAACTGCATTTGCACTTGCAGGTTTGCTTTATGGCTTAGGTGGATCATTGGAAGTTGCACGTATAGGATCTGCAACTAACAACACTGGTAACATGTACGAAATGGACGCCATTGCAGCATGTATCGTCGGTGGATTATCCTTTGACGGTGGTATTGGAAAAATCTCCGGAATAGTAATCGGAGTTCTTATATTCCAGGTTATAGCATATGGTCTTAACTTTATAGGAGTAACTCCTTATATTCAGAACATAATCAAGGGTCTTATCATAATAATTGCAGTTGCAATTGACTCACGTAAGAATGCAGTAAGAAAGTAGGCGATCATATGACAGCCTTAGTTAAAGACATTACATTCGATAAACTGGAGTTTTTGGATAAAGCCAATAATGCCCTTGGTGTAAATAGTATTCCCTGGAGGGTATTCTTCTCTCCAGGTCGCGTTAACTTGATTGGTGAGCACCTGGATTATAACGGAGGACATGTACTCCCCTGCGCTTTGGATATGGGAAACCATATTGCAATACGTGTAAGGCAGGATACAAAAATCAGGGCTTTTTCTGAAAACTTTCCAAAGTATGGAGTGTTTAAAACAGACATAATAAACGAAGCAGAAGTATCAGGCACCCATTGGAGTAATTTTCTCCTGGGTTCCTTGAAGGTACTAAAGAAAAGACCCACTTTTGGGTTTGATATGTTTTTACTTGGTAATCTTCCTAATGGTTCAGGTTTGTCCTCATCAGCTTCAGTTACCTGTGGCATGATTTATGCCATGAGTGAAGTGTTTGAATTGGGGATTGAACGTAAGGAAATAGCCCTGGCAGCACAGGCAGTGGAAAATATTCATATCGGCGTCAATACAGGCATCATGGATCAATATTCCATTCTATTTGGTGTTGAAGATCATGCAACCTATATTGATACACTAAACTTAACACATGAATTGTATCCTTTAATTCTGGGAGACTATGCATTGGTTATCAGCAATACCAATAAAAAACGTGCATTGCAAAATTCCCAGTATAACGACAGAAGAGCAGCCTGTGAGGCGGCTGAAAAATTACTGGAACGTCCAATTGCAGGAGTGGACCCCGTTGTTGTATCAAAGCTTCCACTTCCAATGAATGTTTTGGAAAAAGCAATTTATGTTGCTGAGGAAGAAATCAGGACTAAGGAAGCAGTACTGGCATTATCCAATAATGATTTACAAAGATTTGCAGTACTCATGAATGAAAGCCATCAAGGACTTAGAGATAAATTCAAGGTTACTGGAGAAGAGCTCGACACCCTGTCAGATCTTATGAAAAAACATGGTGCCATTGGTTCACGTATGACCGGGGCAGGATTTGGCGGCTGTACTGTCAGCCTGATACCTGAAAAAGGTCTTGATGAAGCACTTAAAAAAGTTACAGAAGAATATAAGAATATAATTGGGTATGCTCCTGATCATTACAGAGCCATCCCATCGAACGGAACTAAGGAGGTCTTGTAATGGCTGTTTTAATCTGCGGCGGAGCCGGATATATTGGATCCCATTTTGTCAGAAGACTTGCCGATGAAGGTGAGGATATCATTGTTGTTGATAATTTAGTAACTGGTCATAGAAAGGCAGTTGATAAAAGAGCGGCTTTTTATGAAGGCAATATTGCAGACAGAGCTCTTATGAGGGATATATTTTCAAAACACCAAATAGAGTCAGTAGTCCATTTTGCTGCCTTCACTCAGGTTGGTGAGTCCATGGTAAAGCCCTTGGAGTACTTTGAAAATAACTTTTGTGCAACCAGAAATTTATTAGAGGTCATGGCAGAAAACGAGGTTAAACACATGGTGTTTTCCTCAACTGCTGCAGTTTATGGAAACCCGGGTGTTGAGTTCATTACAGAAAAAACACCGGTCAATCCAATGAATCCATATGGAGAATCAAAGCTTTCTATGGAAAGAATGATTCATTGGACAGCAAACAATACAGGCATGACCTATATGTCAATGAGATATTTCAATGTTGCAGGTGCACAACCTGACGGTTCCATCGGCGAAGACCACAGACCCGAGAGCCATATAGTTCCAATTGCCATAAATTCAGCTTTAAACAACAAGGAATTCACCATATTTGGTGATGACTATCCAACTGAAGACGGTACCTGTGTAAGGGATTATGTCCATGTGGTGGATTTGGCTGATGCTCATTATCTTGCACTCTGTGCACTAAGACAAGGCCATTCATCAGATATATTCAACCTGGGTTCTGGATCTGGCTACTCAAACGGGGAAATAGTTAAAAATGTAAAAGAGGTCACTTCCTCAGATTTTCCTGTAAAGACGGGACCTAGAAGAGCTGGTGATCCTCCAAGGTTAGTAGCTGTATCTGAAAAGATCAGACAGGATCTTAAATGGACACCAAAGCATGAGAATATAAGAACAATAATTGAAACTGCAACAAACTGGCATAAAAATAAACCAAAAGGATATGAAGATTAATGAGAGAAGCTTTAGATCACCTGGTACTATATTTCTTGGAAAAAGGATACTTGCATGAAGACAATCTTGATTATGCAAGAAACAGAGCATTCCGTATCCTTGAAGTCCAAGGATGGACCTTGGATCGAAACATCACCTCACTTAACACCCCTTCCATGGATTTAGATGTCATCATTGAATATGCTTTAAAAAATGGTTTGATTAAAAACCAAGGTGCAACCTTTATAGATGACTTCATCGGAGAACTTACTGATTGCTTGATTGACAGTCCTGTAGAAGTTACAAGAAATTTTGAAAATGTTAAACAGAGTACAGGAATTAAACAAGCAACAGACTTTTTCTATAAATTTTGCAAGGATATTGACTATATAAAGCTTAAAAGAACTAAAAAGAACTTGAATTGGAAACATCCTTCAAGGTATGGAGATCTTCAGATTACTGTGAATCTTTCTAAACCAGAAAAAACTCCTGAAGAAATCAAGCTGGCCGCCTTATCAAAATCTGATTACCCAAAGTGTGCACTTTGTGTTGAAAACGTAGGTTTGGGAGGGATTACCCATCCACCACGTCAGCATCATAGAATAATCAGAATGTTATTGGCCAAGGATGACTATTATTTCCAGTACTCACCCTATGCATACTTCAATGAGCACTGCATTGTATTGAGTAAGGTTCATAGACCTATGAAAATAGACAGTCATACCATTGATGTTATGATGGATTTTGTATGTCAGGTCCCCCATTATTTTATTGCGGGCAATGCAGACCTTCCAATTGTTGGAGGCTCTATATTAAGCCATGATCACTTCCAGGGTGGAAATACAATATTCCCTGTGGAAACAACTGATTTTGAGTCAGTTGTAAAAAGTGACAAGGGTGAAACCGGAATTTTAAACTGGCCTGTTTCAACCATTAAAATCACCGGTGATAAAGAGTACGTCAAAACACATGCCAATAAATTATTAGAAGCATGGATTAAATATAATAATCAAAACCTTAAAATAATATCCCATACCGGGGAGACCAGACACAACACTGTTAACCTGTTTTTCAGATATTCAAAGACGCTTAATGAATACACCTGTATCATGCTACTGAGAAACAACAGAACTGATTCAGAACATCCTGATGGCATCTTCCATACAAGGGGTCTGTTTCAGGTCATTAAAAAGGAAAATATCGGTATTATCGAAGCCTTGGGCTTAGCAATCCTCCCTCCAAGAATGAAGAAAGAAATGGAAGAATTTACTGAGCTTCCTCAGTTTAAAGACTGGCTTTCTTCATTCCCAGAGGAGGAACAGGAAAAAGGACCCGAATATCTAATCGGAGAAACCTTCAGAATGCTTTTGGAGGATGTAGGCGTGTTTAAAAAGACTGAATCAGGACTCCACGCCTTCAGAGCCTTTATAAAGGAGTCAACTAATGACAGAGCCTGATAAGAAAAGTGTTGAGCTTGTAACTCCATATGGTAGGTTGACAGTATTAGCAAGAGGTGCTGCTTTAATTTCATGGAAACATGTAATAAACGGCAACCCAACAGAGCTGCTTTGTCAGTCCGGCTCCATAAAAAAAGAAGACAACCCTGACTATGTAGGGGCAATTGTAGGTCCAAGAGCCGGAAGATATGATTTTGGTGAAGGAGTTGTCCTACACTCAGGAGATTCCGGAACCTCGAATTGTAATTTTACGCTTAAAACAATAAATAACTCTATTGTAGCAAGCTTGGAACATGAAAGCGGGTTTTACACTGTTACATACAGTCTTTCAGAAGATGGTCTTAACATCTCAATTGAGGTCAGACCAGAAGGTAAGCTCATATTAAATCCAACAAGCCATCTTTACTTCAGCATCGATGGAAAAACAGCGGATGAGCATATTTTAAAGACTGGAAGCAGAGTAATGTGTAAAAAGACAGGCGAGCTGGCTACAGGACTTACAGAAGTTCCTGAAGAACTGGATTTTTATCTTCACAGATTCATTATGGACTCGAAAATTGATGACTGTTTTTTGTTTGCAGATCCTGAATTCTATATTGAAGCCTCAGGAATCAGGCTAAAGCTTATTACAGATTCAACTTCAGCGGTTATTTATACCTATGATTTCCCGGAAGACAAATCGGATTTAAGGAGTGGTATTGCTATAGAGCCTCAAGCTCCACCAAATGCTCAAGCCTATGATGAAGATGGGTATCTCTGGAAATTGTCAGATGATGTCTATTCTAGTAATATAAAATGGAAAATTGAGTTAGTTAATTAAAAGATTTTTATAAATTGTCGTGTTCCACGGAAAGGAGAAAACTATGACTGTTCGTATAAAGGATATTGCACAAAAAGCCAATGTATCATCAGCCACTGTATCTAGGGTTATAAACCAGGATGACAGCTTTAATGTATCCCCGGAAACCAAGAAGAGGATTCTTGAAATTGCCTCAGAATTAAACTACCAGAAGTCATCACCTAAAAAGAAAAAGAATTTAGATATTGGTATAATTACCTGGCATAATCATTTGGAAGAATCTGAAGACAGCTACTACTACGGAATACGTAAGGGCGTTGAAAGAGCTTTAAACCAAGAAGGCCTTGATCCTAAGATTTTTTACAAAACAGCTGGTTTAATCTCTGATCTCTCAAACAGACAATTGGATGGATTAATTGCAATCGGTAAATTCTCCAATGAGGAGATTAAGCTCTTTACCGAAGCCTCAGAAAATGTAGTCCTTGCAGACTCCACTACCACAATAAAGGGTATAGATTCTGTAAGTGTAGACCTTTATGAGATGACAATGGGCACACTAAAGGAAATGGAAGCTTTAGGGGCTGACCAAATTGGATTGATATGTGGACGTGAGGCCATAGGCATGGATAAAAAGCCTTTCATTGATCCAAGAGAGAAGGCATATTCTGACTTTTATAAAAAGAAGGGTGTAAAAAAAGAAGACCTTAATATTCAAGTGGGACCCTTTGGAATGCAATCAGGCTATGAGCTCATGAAAAAAGCTCTGGCAGAGGACAATGTTCCTGATTCATTCTTCATTGCTTCAGACTATCTTACAATGGGAGCATTAAAAGCAATCAATGAAGCTGGTTTAACTTCTCCTAAGGATATAGCCATAGTTAGTGTTGATAATCTGGACTTTACTCATTTCTCGAAGCCGGGTATCTCATCAGTGGAAATTCCAAGAGCCTTTCTTGGTAAAACTGCAGTTGAGCTCCTATTGGAGCGTCTTGAGGGCAGAAAGATTTCAAAACGTGTTTTCATAGAATATGAAATAGTGTGGCGTGACACATTCCCCAAAAGGTAATATTAAAATATATTCACTATATTGGTTAATGCACATGGACTCCAGAGTTAAAAGGAGTCTATGTGCATTTTCATCTGATTCCACTAATTAAATCATGTCTGTTAACTCATGGCGTTGTGTGCACTCAAATTATTAGTATCCGTAAGTTCAATTTCAGCCATAACACTGAGAAGCAATGTCCAACCAAGCATGTAAGTTACCCAGATTATATTTTCCTTCCAAAGAAGAAAGCCCTTATATGCAGGGTGGAAAATGGAGAAAGCCACTACCATATCACTTAGAAAGAGTATTATTCCTGAAATGGCAATTCTATATGCCACACTTTTTCTATAGTATCCTGTAAAAATACTGGAAACCATCACCATTCCTGTGACGCAAAGTACAACTCCAAGGACTATAGCTGCCCAAAACATAAAACCAACAGCATATTCTCTTAAACTTACCAATACCAAGGTAAATATCAATACAAAAGGAATAATAGTAAAAGCTTCTTTTTTACCAAGCTTAAAATGTGACTTGAATGCCAGAATTATAAAGATGTAAGCCAGAATAAATCCAAGCATACCATACATTTCCCTGTTCTTAAGATCTGGATTATTTACACGCAGCAAAACAAAGAAATAGTCTGATAAGAAGGTAAAGAAAAATGCTACCAGCATATATTTTTGCTCCTTAAACTTCTTATTGAGTAAAATAACTGTCAAAAGCATACCCGCCCTTACTCCAAATTTCAAATATAGTGCTGGCCCCGAATGGGAGTATAAGGTAGTAAAGATCAAAATCATCGCAGTAAGAGTAGTGAATGCAGCAATTATTATTCTTTGAAATGTATTTATCTGCTTCATAAGCTCACATCCTTCCGGATTACACCTTGTCAGGATTTTTTAACCTATATAAGCCTATGCTAAGACCAATACCCATACCCACTGATGTCACGATTGCAAGCATATTTAAATCAGGGGCTCCAATGAAGGTTAAGGCATTAGCAATCATCCCACGAATTGGTTGGTCATTGTTAAAAGCTTCAATTAGCAAGCCGAAAGGAATAGATACAATACCACTAGCCATGGCAAACATATAAATTGACTTCCTGCCATAGTATACCCACCCAAATATCGCACCACAAAGCACTCCCATTAGAATTATTGCTATGGTGTTCATTATGCCTGAAAAAGCTGACCCACTACCTCCAGATACTAATCCCCCAAGCAGAACACTAAAGCCTTCAGCTAATATAAATGCACTCAAAAATCCAATTGGTAATGAAACC
>JASDTM010000085.1:0-1314 GCA_041891535.1 Clostridiaceae bacterium | reverse complement strand
CAGCAAGCAATGCTTTTCCGACCCTTTCCTTTAATATTATTAAACCAAAGCACAGTCCGCCTATTGCCCCTATCAATACATTTCCACCCAAAGCCAGGTTCATTGGACCCAAAGCTTTGGAAATCAACAACCCACTAACCAAATAAACTATGGCTCCAAAAAGAGCCGTCCATATAGGATAAATCATCCCATTTCTACTTTTACTCATTTCAGCCATAATTCTCACCCCTTATTTTGGCTGTATTTAATTTATTTCTCAAAATATTTACAGGTTAATTTAAATTTTAATTTTATTATTTAGTGTAATTTTACACCTTTTGTTAATGTATTACAACATTTTTATCTTTCAGATTCTCACCGTCCATTTCAAAAATCAGCAGTATTCTCTACTTCAATTATTTAAAATTAAATAAATATTCTCTTTTATAATGTCTACATATGTGTCATTTCACTATTTTGAAAGTGAAATGAACCTTCACGTTTTTGTTTTGTATAATCCTTAAAAAAATAAAAAAGTCTGAAATTAATCAGACTTAATTTAACCTTCGAATTTTTCTTCTTCTATAAAAGTAAAACATATTTATATGCGTCCTCATCAGGGTCTTTATAGTATTCTTGTACTTTACCAGAGAGTATAAATCCTGATTTTTCAAAAAGTTTCTGCATTTGGTGATTTGATGCTCTTGTCTCTCCACTGGCTTTATGAATATCCCACAAATTCATTTGAACCTTGATAAACTCCAGTAATTTATTTCCATACCCCTTCCCCCTATAGTCAGGATGAACAGAAAGACTCGTTATTTTCAAATAATCTTTTTCTCCAGCCCAGTTATAAACGAAAATACTTGCAATAATTTCATCCACATTTTCTACAGCATAGTAATAACTTTTGTCATCGTTAATAAGCTCTTTCCAATCCTCTACATTCCAATGATCAGAAGGAAAACAAAGCTCATCGAAAAAAATAATCCTATCAATACTAGAAGAGTTTAATCTATAAATTTTCATCATGACTCTTTTAACACTCCTAAAATTCTTTTTCTTTTGCTGAGTTCGATTCAAAAAACTATAAAAACCGTCATACTTTAATAGTATGACGGTTTATGGTGGAGATAAAGAGACTCGAACTCTTGGCCTCCTGCGTGCAAAACAGGCGCTCTCCCAACTGAGCTATACCCCCATGGTGGACCATCAGGGACTCGAACCCCGGGCCGACCGGTTATGAGCCGGTAGCTCTAACCAACTGAGCTAATGATCCGTTAACCGGCATCAACCTGCTTTCCCACACAGCTTCCCATGCAGTATCATCGGCAC
>JASDTM010000084.1:0-19280 GCA_041891535.1 Clostridiaceae bacterium | reverse complement strand
TAACTGCATTATGGTAGATGGGAAACTATATTGGCAGGAATCTATTGGGAACTATCTTCCCATAGATTTCAAGGAAAACTATAAGCTTATCGGAACTATAAAAAAGCTTGTAGACAAAATTCCTGATGAAGATATGACCAGTGCCAAAACAAAAGAGGGAACTGAGGTTTATACAAGTGTAAACTATCCCGGCAGAATTTTTGTTAAGTGGGAAAATCCACAGAAAACAGAGGTGTTAATAGCCTTTGTCCATAACCCTATAATTAATTGAAGGATTAAGAGATTTAATATTCTGGTTAAACAAAATCTGACAATAAGACAATCTGACCATGACAAGATCTGCTTATACAAATAGCTATAAATACTGATATGAAATAAAGCTTGGGTTCTAAAATGTACCATTTCCTAATTTGGAGAAGTGGTGAACATTATGTAGAAACCAAGCTTTTAGATTTAACTTATTTTATTTGAACAATGTCTATTTAACTATATAATCCCAAATGAAGGGGAGAAGAACAAAGGGAAGACCTATGGCGAGCTTTTGGTAAAACAAGTCTGGTGCATTAACATCAGGGGTTTTCTTATTTGTATCGATGGGATTACCCTTTGAATCCTTTTTTGGAGGAAGAATTCTATTGAACAGACCACCCTCTGAGGAAACGAACCAGAACATATAGAAAAACCCGATAATCAAATAAATCAGGTAGATTGGGATTGAGGTAAAGCTTCTTGCCAGGGCAAATACAGCAATTTCAATTATTATAATCAGTGCAATATTCTTTATTGTCATTTCAACCTCGCAAATTATGTCTTTTTATTTCTCGTCAGTGCTGGGTGGTATTTTCTTTAAAAGCGTGAGAAGTGTACTGGAACACCTGGCCATTTCTTCAGCCTCCTCAGCAGTTAAGCTTTCCATGCCGATTTCTATGGCTTCTGAATTATATTCCTTCATTTTTTCATAGAAGGATTTCCCTTCTTTTGTAAGACTTATTCTAAGGATTCTCCTGTCCTTCTCATCACGGTCCCTTTTAATATAACCAAGCTCAATCAGTGAATCCAAAAGGGGAGTCATATTGGGCTTTGAAATACGCAGTACATGCGCCAACTGTGATACAGAAGGGTTATCGATACGCAAAAGAGTAAACATTATTCCTAATTGGGCAGGGGATATTTTTGATCTTCTGGCTAATATGGACGGGTTGAATATCCTTTTATGGAGGATCATCATAATATCTGTAAGATCATTGGTTATCCTGAAGGAATCGGGTTTCATAGGGCACCTCAATTGTTTTATTAAATAAGTTAAGCGAAAATGAATTTTCTATAACAATACTTATATTTAACATAATAGTTATTGACTTATAACTATTATACTTGTACTATGGGTTATGTCAATAAAGAAGGGATAGGAAATCAATATGGGTTTACTAATAAAAGAACTTAAAAAGTATTGGCTGCTTGTACTTGTTATTATAGCAGCATTATTCCTGCAGGCATTTTCAGAATTAAGTCTGCCGGATTATATGGCAAAAATCGTAAATGTGGGTATTCAACAGGGTGGAATTGAGTCATCTCCCCCTGATATTTTAAGCTCCAAAACCTATGGCAGGATGGAGCTGGTCATGAATGATACTGATAAAAAGACACTCAATGACTCTTATGTCAAAGCCAGTGATGAAGACATTACAAAATTAAAGAGCAAAAGCGGATTTAAAGAAATTAATACCTCTGACTTCATGGTGCTTAAGGATAAGAGCTTAAAGAGCGATGAAAATCTAACCAAGCTGATCTCTAAAGGGCTTATGACCGTAAGATTCCTTGATAAGGGTGCACCGGAGGGAATGAATTCCCAGGCACCAGTTGGAGAAATGGCTAATTTCCCTAAGGGTGATGCAGCATTTGCCATGCTGGGAGCATTGAATGCCCAGCAGAAGGAAGCTATGCTGTCAAAAATCGATTCAGCCTTTGCAGGACTTCCTGATTCAATGGTTACCCAGGGAGCCATGAACCTGGTAAGCGAAGAATATACCTCTATGGGTGTGGATTCAGGAAAGATTCAAAATTCTTACATTGTAAATACTGGAATAATCATGATAGGTGTGGCACTCTTGGCTTTGGCTGCTTCCGTACTTGTCGGGTTTATTGCATCAAGGATTGCTGCAGATCTTGGAATGAATCTAAGAAATAGATTTTTTGACAAGGTTATGAATTTTTCTTCAATAGAGTTTGATAAATTCTCCACTGCATCCTTGATAACAAGAAGTAACAATGATATTCAGCAGGTCCAGAATATGCTGGTCATGCTTTTAAGAGTCGTATTCTACGCTCCGATTATGGGTGTGGGCGGCGTAATCAAAGCACTTCAAACTGATGTATCCATGGCTTGGATAATAGCTGCAGCAGTAATTGTTATTCTGATACTAGTTGGAATAGTATTCTATTTTGCTATGCCACAATTTAAAAAGATACAAAAAATGGTGGACAGGTTATCCTTGGTCACCAGGGAAATTTTGAACGGTATTCTTGTTATCCGTGCCTTTGTAACTGGAGAACATGAAGAAAAAAGATTTGAAAAGGCTAACAGGGATCTAACTGAGACAAATCAGAAGATTGCCAATGTCATGATAACCTTAAACCCAGTATTAATGTTCTTAATGAACTTTGTAACAATAACAATTATCTGGGTTGGTGCAAACCAGGTAGAACAGGGTCATATGATGGTCGGAAACATGATGGCATTTATGCAGTATACAATGCAGATATTAATGTCGTTCCTTATGATAACTATGGTATCCATAATGCTTCCAAGGGCGCAGATTTCTTTGGCAAGAGTCAATGAAGTATTGGAAACTGAACCATCTATTTTGGATTCAAAGGAACCTGTCTCATTACCTGAAAAGATAACCGGTAAAATCGAGTTTAAGAATGTTTCCTTCAGATTCCATGATGCCCCTGAGGATATATTAAATAATATAAACCTTCAGATAGAGCCTGGAAAAACCACAGCATTTATCGGATCCACCGGTTCAGGTAAGAGCACATTGATAAACCTGATTCCGAGATTCTATGATGTCACAGGTGGAAGCATAGAAATTGATGGAGTAGATATAAGAGATATTCCAATTAAAGAATTAAGAAAGCACATGGGTTATGTTCCTCAAAGGGCTAACCTGTTCACTGGTACCGTGGCATCGAATTTATCCATCGGTAAGAATAATGGTGTAACTGATGAAGAGATGGATAAAGCCATACACATTGCCCAGGCCAGCGACTTCATAGAGAAATCAGGAGATGGTTTGGATTATGAAGTTGTACAGGGTGGAACAAATGTGTCTGGAGGTCAAAAACAGAGACTTTCAATTGCAAGAGCTTTGGTTGGTAAGCCAGAGATACTGATATTTGACGACTCCTTCTCAGCCCTGGATTTTAAGACAGATTTGGAATTGAGAAGATCCCTTGCAAATGAATATAAAGGAGCAACTATTTTAATCGTTGCTCAAAGAATAGGAACAATTGTGAATGCAGACAAAATTGTAGTCATGGATGAGGGCAGAATTTCAGCCGTTGGTACACATGACTACCTGATGAAGAACTCAGAGATTTATGAGAAAATCGCTTCCTCACAGATCAGAAAGGAGGGAGCATAAAATGGAAGGCAATAAAGATTTAAAGCAGAATAAACCAGAAGAAAACAATACAGGAAACAAGCAAAGACAAGCCAGAAGAGGCGGACCTGGAATGGGTGGCCATGGCATGGGGATTGTTGAAAAACCCAAGGATTTCAAGGGCACCTTAAATAAGCTGATAGAATACTTGAAGCCCTCACTTCCTGCATTGATTGTTGTAATAATACTGTCAATAGGATCCGTTGTATTTGCAATCTTCGGACCAAAGATAATGGGACAGGCAGTTACCAAGATTTTTGAAGGACTGATTGGTAAGGTATCGGGTAAAGATGGAGCGTTTGATTTTGATGGAATCAGAAGCATTCTGACATTCCTTGTAGTCTTGTACGGAATAAGCTCTTTCCTGTCATTCCTCCAAGGTTTGATAGTAACAAGAGTGGCCCAGAAGCTGGCTTTCAACTTAAGGTCAGATTTATCAGCCAAGATCAATAAATTACCATTGAAGTTCTTTGATACAAAGACTCATGGAGAGGTTTTATCCAGGATAGTAAATGATGTTGATTCAGTAACCATGACTCTTAATCAGTCGCTGTCACAGATAATATCTTCGGTCACCACAATTATTGGTGTTTTGATTATGATGCTGTCCATCTCCCCGAGAATGACTGTGGCAGCCTTGGCCATACTTCCTATTTCCATGGGAATTGTCATGTTCATAGTTTCAAGATCACAAAAGTACTTCAAAGAAAACTCTGCCTTGGTTGGAGTTGTAAACAGCCATGTTGAAGAGGCATTCTCAGGTTTTTCAATATTGAAGGCATTTAATGGAGAAGAGGAATTCAAGGCTGAGTATTCAAAAATCAACAGCTCACTTTATACCTCCTCCTGGAAGTCCCAGTTCATTTCATCAATTATGATGCCGATGATGGGCTTCATTGGAAACCTTGGTTATGTTTTTGTTTCAATACTTGGTGGCTATTATGCCATAAAGAAGGTTATCCAGGTTGGTGACATAGTTTCATTCATTCAGTATATTAGAAACTTTACCCAGCCAATGGCTCAGGTAGCTCAGATTTCAGGTACATTGCAGACAACAATGGCAAGTGCTGAAAGAATATTTGAAATTCTTGATGAACCAGAGGAAGTAACAGAAGGAACAAAGGTAATAAATCCGGATGATGTTAAGGGCAGAGTTACATTTAAGAATGTAAGATTCGGATATGATCCTGAAAAAGTTATTATCAAAAACTTCTCAGCAGATATATTGCCTGGTATGAGAGTTGCGCTTGTCGGTCCTACGGGAGCAGGTAAAACAACACTTGTCAAATTATTGATGAGGTTCTATGAGTTGGATGGCGGATCCATTGAAATTGACGGAACTGATATCAAGGAATATACAAGGGATTCATTGAGAAACTTGTTTGGCATGGTTCTACAGGATACCTGGCTGTTCAATGGAACCATAAAGGAAAATATACTTTATGGAGACCTTAATAAAAGCGACGAAGAGATAATTGCTGCTTCAACAGCTGCAAGAGCTCACCATTTTATCATGACCCAACCTAAGGGCTATGACATGGAAATCAATGAGGAAGCGAATAACCTTAGCCAAGGCCAAAAGCAGCTTCTTACGATTGCAAGATCAATAATGTCAGATCCAAAAATCATGATACTAGATGAGGCAACCTCATCAGTTGATACAAGAACTGAGCACCTGATCACCCAAGCTATGGAAGAGACAATGAAATCCAAGACTTCATTCATCATTGCCCACAGACTTTCAACCATAGTGGATGCAGACTTAATACTTGTACTTAATGACGGAGATATAGTTGAGCAGGGAACACATGAGGATCTAATGGCCAAGAATGGCTTCTATGCTGACCTTTACAGCTCACAGTTTGACCTTGTTTAACTAAAACAATAAAAATAGTCAATTAAATAAAAAGCAGTATTCAACTGAATAATTAGTATTTAAGGCTGAAGATAACCCTGATTTCAATGGTATCTTCAGCTCTTTTATTTTTGGGTATTGAAAAGTTGACATCTACAAGTACAATTAACCTATAGAACGAGTTACTGGTCACAGTAAAAATTGGAGTTTAGAATGAAATTTAATAAAAGTAAAATTATTATGCTGATGGTAGCAGGCACTTTCGCCCTATCTGGTTGTTTCAGTGGAATTAAGCCAATAGACAAGACAAATTCTGGAACAACTACAGCTGCCCAATCTCAGTCATCAGCACAGACATCAACACAAGCAACCACAAGTGGATCCAAAGCTGAATCCACTCCTTCAGAAACAACCTCTGAGAAAGCTTTGAAAGCATACAGAAGCTCAATTGAGAAGCGTAGCAGTGACAAATATACTGTTACATGGTTGATTGAAAGTAATCTTCCGGCAAAAAGTGGAACCGTCATATCAGAAAATATTTATGATATGACAGGAAAGGTTACAGAGTCCAAGGGTGAATTAACCGAAACCTATGGTGGGAAATCCAAAAAATCCAGTTGGTACCGTACAAAAACTCAATATGTAACTGATGCATCAGGGAACTACAAGCTTTATGATGCTACTATGCTAAAACAAGCCTCCACCTATGAATTTTCAGAATTGGTTGAGGAGCTGTTCTCCAAATACACTACAACAGAGGAGGATGGATTCTGGGTTTTAAAGGCAAATAACAGTGACACCACTCTTAACTCAAAGCTTATGAAGTACTTAGGCTACTCCAGAACAAATGGTGATGCCTGGGAAGGAAGCCTTTATATTGAAGTCAAGATGGTAAAGTCCTCAGGAAACCTTGTTAACATACTATATTCCTTCAAGCATGACACCGGAGTTGTAACAGATACAGGAGAGATAAAGTTCTCCAACTATAACCTTGTAAACCCAATAGTCATACCTGAAGAGGTTCTGGGAGAGGCAATAAGAGTTGATGTTGAACCAATTGAAAATACTCAACCAGGTACAGATACAACAGCGGCTCCGGAAGAAACAACAACCCCTGAATCTTCTGAAACAACAAATCCTTAAAACTACTATAATATTTGTATAAAATTATTTCATATATTGAATGCCTCCAAGCTTTAGCCTTGGGGGCATGATTTTTAACTTGATTCAAAAAAATCCTTTGCATTAAAGATGAGTTACCTTGTAATAAACGATAAAAATGCATCCCGAACAATGGGTAATCCAAGCCTAGCAAAGACCTTGAAAGAAATTTGGCAATAATATTTTATGAACTGTTAATTTGTTTGTGATAATGTATTATTGGACTTAATTTTTAGCTTCGGAGGGGAAAATGAATATCAAAAGAAGTAAAAAGAAAGGTGCTTATCTCTCAATTCTTCTGATTATTACGATAATCAGCATGGTTTTTGTGGGATGTGCTTCAAATAGAAAAACTGCCTTTGAAAAGTGGATAGAAAAGCCGGGTGTCAGGGATGCTGTTGAAAAAGCAGAGGACTCTTTAAAGAACGGTAAGATGTATCTCGGTGAATTGGACAGTATTAAAAACATGTCTAAGGATCAGATGAAGTTCGATGTTTATTACCTTATAAGGTTTTTGGAAAAGTATGTGCCTGACTTCATGGTGAAAGAACGAAATGGTGTTAAGGGTCCTGAAACCCATCTGGATTATTGGTTTGAAAGAGTAGATGAGATAAAGAATCCCTTTGATTTTTATATTTTGGTAAGGGAGATTTCAAATACCTACAGATCTGCAAATACAGGTTTGGTAACGCCCTTTGATTTTAAAAATATTATCCAGTTCTTCAATCATCCGGATGAGAGGATTTTAAACAATGCCCGGGTTATTTTAAAAAACCGGGAGTATTCAGATTTACTAGGTAAGTCAGGCTGGAGCGATGATTCAAAGTCAAGAAAACGGGAAGACAATGTCTTTACCGGTGTGACTGAGGATGGAAAAACTGCATATTTAAAAATAAAATCCTTCGACATAGATGGAATAGCCCCTGATGGGACTGTATTGGGAATCCAGGACTTTTTGTCGCATCTTAATGATTTTGGTTCCTTCATCATAGATATAAGGGAAAACCAAAGCTACAGTACTGCGCCTTGGAGGGATGAGATAATACCAAGGCTAATAAGAACAGAAAAAACTGTCAAGTCCTATGTTGGTTATTATGATGATGAAATTGCAAACAGTGTTTTTGATTACTATCTGAATATGGATAAGAGTGTAAAAAGCCTGACTGAAAGCTCTGTAAATAACAGGTTTAACCTAGACGATCTGGAGTTAAATAAAATCAATGAGCTGCCAGAATTCATGTTTGCCAAAAATTTTGCCGACCTTTTAAAAGTAACAAATTATGTTGAAATTACTGATGTTATTAAACCTATAAATCCTGTTGGATTCAAAGGAAGAATATACCTTTTGCAGGACGCTCAGGTGTTATCCTCAGGTGATACCTTCAGTTACTATTTAAGAAGTCTTGATATAGGCACGAGTGTGGGTAAATCAACAAAGGGTGATGGGGTTGCAAGAACCTTTGGTTTAAGATACCTTGCCCTGCCCTTCAGTAACCTGATTTATAGAGTAGAAACAGGCTATGGTTTCAACGCCAATGGAAGTCCTAACATTTCCTCTGGCACTCCTTCAGATGTATTCCAGGAGAATGGACCTGAGCTGGACTATGTATTAGATTTGATTAAAAAATCTGAATCCAGGTACAAAAGTAACTAAGATAATATTTTAGAAAACGTGAATTTGGGTTCACCTCCTATAATTGACAGTGGCCTTAAGTAACAAAGATGTTAAAGAAGATAAAATTAAAGACTCCATGAAAATGGAGCCTTCATTTTTGCACGCTTATTAACTAGTGGATTTGTAAGTTAAAGTGCAATAATATTTTCAGTGTATCTTATTGGTTTACTTGTTGTTCTTGTCACTGAGCAAGGATTGATAGGTCGGAGCTGTGTTGTTTTTTGGGTCCGTGTAATCAACTGGATTAATTGCACGGATTAAGGATTGCTTCAAGGTTTCTTCAATTCTTAAAAGCTCCTGTTCTGCTGCAGCTCTCTTTGCCTGACCTTCCTTCTGGATTTTTAAGGTTTCATCTATTGTTGAAATTAAATCATCATTAACCTTTTTCAATGTTTCCAGCTCCACGATTCCTTTTTCGGATTCCTTAGCAACTTCAAGTGTGTTGGTTTTAAGCATTTCAGAGTTTTTCTTTAAAAGCTCATTAGTAGTTGTAGATACTGACTTTTGCATTTCAAGTCCGGCTTTTTGCTTGGAAAGTGATAGTGCTATTACAACCTGGCTCTTCCAAAGTGGTATGGTGTTTAACATTGCTGTCTGGATTTTATCCACAAGGGCTTTGTCATTGTTCTGGATTAGCTTGATTTGTGGTGCAGTCTGGATTGCCAATGTCTTTGATAGCTTAAGATCATGAATCTTCTTTTCAAAGCGGTTGACTGTGTTTTCAAAATCATTTACCAGCTGTGATGCCATAGGGTCCTGTGAGGACAGTGCTTCTTCCCTTAACTTAGGAAGGGTAACTGTTCTGTATTCCTCAAGCTTTTCTTCGCCTGCTTTTATATATAGCTGAAGGTCATTGAAGTATTCAACATTCTTGTTGTAAAGTCCGTCCAACACACCGATGTCCTTTAAAAGTCCCATCCTTGCTTTATCAAGCTCAGATTCAATCTTGTCTATCTGGGTTTCAACTGTGTGGAACTTGGCCAAGTATTTTTCAGTGTTATTTGCAAATTTTCCAAGGAATGGAATCTTCTTCAAGAAATTGTCATCTTCCAAGGAATCACCGCTGGCTTCCCTGACCTTCACCATAAGGTCGGTCATAATATCGCCCACATATCCGGCATCCTTGCTTTTAATCTGACTTAGGATGGTTTCTGAGAATGATGCAATGTTTTTTTGAGCACCCACACCAAACTGAACTGTGGACTGTGAGTCTAAGATATTGATATTTCCCTTGATTTCATTGATTTTTTCTCTGTCTGCAGGGGAGATGGTTTCCACCTGTTTTGTTACCTTCTCTATTTCCTGTTCCTTTGCCTCTTCCAAATTGCTGATCATTTCCTTGTTCTTGCTCAGTGAGCTTAAGGTTATTTCTTCTGACATCTTCTAATCCTCCATTCTAATTTTCAAGATATTTTATTATGCCATCCATTGTCTTAACATCCGGCATTGGTATTATTTTCGTTATATTAGGTGCAACTCCGTCTACTCCAAAGATTGAGGTGTCTTGATTTACTCCTGAAACTCCAGTTCTGAAACCATGCTTTTTCCAGGCAAGCTCCTGTATCTGGGTATCTCTTAGTGCATCAATACCAATTTTGCCTTTTTCATCCAGGGCTATATATATGTGCGTCGACCAAACTGTAGGTGTCGGATATATTATTACTATATCATCCTTTAGTATCTTCCAGTCCTCCGGGTTTTCAACTGCAAACTCCAAAAGCTGATTCTCATAGCCTGCAATTATTGGTTTAGCTCCCATGCCTGTTCTTAAAAACTGGTCAAAAATATCTGCTGAGGAGGTTTCCATATATCCAAGCTTTTTAAAAAGGGCAGATATCTGAGGATTAATTTTATTAAGGTCCTGTATTCCAGCTACATTTCCACCGTTTAACATATTTGCCAAAAGTCCTGCAAACATATTTCCTGAATTGGATTTAGTAGGATCTGTTGTTCCCACAGTTATTTGTCCATATAGGTCATTTAGTCCCACATCTGACCATTTGGTATTTTTCTCCATCATTTCTGTAAGCTTTAGTATGTCCATGTAGTAGACATTGCCGTCCTTTGTAGCAACTCCGTTTTTAACAAAGGCTTCAGCTATTACCTTATGTGAATATAAAACAATGGGAGTGTTTAAAATCAAGTCGCTTTTAGGTGCTTTACCGTGGACATTGTTATAAAGCTCCAAGGCTGTCTGTGATGATGGGAACAGGTAATCCATATTATCCAGCTTTGCTGTAATCATATCTAAGGAACCGGCTTTTTGATAATTAAGGGTAAGGTTATACTTGTCCTTTAAAACCTTTTTTACTTCACTGTCCTCAAATAAACCTATTTTTTCTCCTCCGAGATATCCTGACAGAACCAGGGGTTCCGTAGGTTTAATTTCAGGAGGTTTATTTTTTTGCATAAAGGAGTACACAAAGGCAGTTACAATAACTCCAATCAGTACTAATAATCCGATTACTCTGGATTTCATTTATATATCCTCCTTCAGTGTATTTTCCAATAATTCAATATCTGCTTCCATGTCAACTATTTCATTGGAAACCAATTTGACATACTGTTTTTTAAAGCCTTCTTTAAGTACCAGGACTGCATTTTTAGTCCTGTCATATATTCTGTCAATTTCCCCGGATGTTATATTTGTTTTTTCAAATTCCACATACTTCTTTATTATTTCAGCTGAGGTTTCCAGGTAGTGGTTGAAGAACCTTCTGGATTTTGTTATCTTCTCCGGATTTCTCTTTAAGTACTCAAGAATATTATTACCTACTTCATATAGATCCAGGGTTCCTTTTGAAATTTCCTTGTCCTTTATTGTATCGCCATAGGATTTAATTCTTGAAAGATCACTTTCTGCTTCATCCATCAGGGCTTTCAGTTCAAGTCCGTTTTCCATATTCTCCACATCAAGATTTCCCAAGGTTATCCTTGGCTTGGATATCATGAATACTCCAATATATGTGCCGACTGCCAGGAGAGCAGAAATCAATATATCCATTTTCAATATGAGGAACAAAGTGATGAAAAGAAGCACTGAAGCTGAGGTTGCCAGGAAGGTTTGTCTTGTTTCTTTATTCATTAGTTATAACCCTTAACCTTTCTGAAGGCATCTGTAAGATCCTTCCTTCCATCAAAAACCCTGCCATTTGTGTATTCTGCAAGATTTTCCAGTTCTCCTCCGTCTGCCTGTCCAAACATTATGGAGAAGACAGGTATTGTGTATCCACCATCTTTATATGCATTTCTGAAATCATTGATATTATGGTCTCCATTATGCTTGCCATCTGTCAAAAGGATAATGGCAGGGGAGTATTTATTTAAATCAAAATTTTTAAGCTCATTCAAGCCTCTGATTGCTGCTCCGTAGATGTCAGTTCCGCCTGTAGGCTTGGCTGCCTGTACTTTTTTATATAGCTCCTCTATTTTGGCACCATTACCTGAGGATTTTTGAACATCCAATATTTTGTCATCAAAGAAGATGAGGATATTCTCTTCCAGCTCTGATGCCTGCAGAAGGCTCTTTTTAGCCTCGGATTGAATAAGAAGCTGCTTCATTGCTTCGACCAGCTGCCTGTTTCCGTCACCGGCCATGGACCCTGAATAGTCCAGAGCATATATGTTCAAGCTTGGCTTTTTAAATTGTGTCTGGTATAAATCAAGGGCAAGTGTGATTGTCTCCCTTGCAGGTGTTTTTACAGGTGATATGACTCTTTTGGTATCTATACCCCAATCCTTGTTGAAGTACTTCTGGTTTTCCTCAGATACACCTTCAAAGCCTGTTCTTCTCCCTAATTCCTGAATCTTACTTTGCGTAGCTTTATCAGTGAGATAGTTTTGAAGCTTCAAGAAAGCATCCTCTTTAGTCTGATCTGAGCCTGAGATATAGCCAAGAGGTGAATCGCTTATTGCAAGACCATCCTTTGGATAAACCACATACAATGGTTCCTTACCCTTTGCTGTAAGCTCTCTGTTGGTTGTAATAATCAAACTTTCATAGTTTACCATGGCATCAAAATCACCCTGGAGAAACAATGTTTTAAGCCATTCTGATGAGCCTGAGGAACGGTCTACACCGGCTAAAAGCTCACGTATTTTTACCTTCAAGTCCTCTTTTTGAAGATCCTCGGCTGTTAGAACATCAGGGTTTCCTGCTAAAGCGCTTAAAAAGCCTAAATAGGCTGATGCTCCGGAATTGCTCTGAGTTGCAGAGGTCATGGAGAATTTAAGCTTTCCTGAATTTATTGCCAAAAGTATGTCGTTTACTGTTACATCAGGGTTATCAACAAAGCCCAGGGATGTTGCTATGGATTTTTTAATTCCGAAAACAACTGGTGTGATTGAAGTGGATTTTATATGTTTAACCTTATGGTTGACATCACCCATGGATATCCATAGGGATGACGCAGGCCATACTGCATCAAAGGCAGGGGAAGTATTTTCAAGCTCTCTCATGATATCCAAGGATCCCTTATATTGAATCTCAAGACTGATGTTGTTATCCTTTGAGAACGCCTCCAATATTGGTGTAAGCTCCTTATTCTCAGAGCCCGAAACTATTTTAAGCGTAGTTTTTGCTGATGGTGCTGTTATCCTTTGAATGTTCGGATCAGAGCTCGTTTTTTCACTGCTCTTTGTGGATGTTGTTGTTGGGCCGCAAGCGGTCAATAGCAATGAGAGACAGAGGATAATCAAAAAAGCTGGTTTAAATTTCCTGATCATTATTCTTTTCTCCTTCCATATCTGTAAAATAGTATCCGCTTAATGTGACTTTTGTATACTTTGATTTTCAAGTCATTGGATTATATACGGATTAAAAAGTTGGTACTTAATCAAATTTTAACATTGACTGTTTTACTCCATAGTTATATTCACGTTAAGTGGAAGTTAAGAATTTATAACAGTATATGAACAAGTCAGATTACTTTATTTTCAAAAAATAAATTTAACCTTGGTTTAATGGTTTTAGAATAGAATTAATACATGGGAAGGAAAAGAATAGTTAATTCCCATAGGACTTGAATTATGGAAAACGACACATGGGAAACCATGTGATTTTTACGTGAGGTGAAATATATGAATTACGAGAAATACACAAAAAACAGCATAGGTGTTTTGAACACTGCATTAAACACATGTGTAGAACAGGGGAATTCTCAGATTGAAGATATACATCTCTTATATGGCCTGGTTAAGGAAGATGACAGCCTGATTAACAATATCTTAAGGAAGCTGCAAATCAATACTGAAGGCTTCAGAAGAGATGTGCTTATGAGTATTGAAAGAAAACCAAAGGTTGGTGGCTCCACATCTTCTCCCGGAATTTCCCAGCAAAGCAATAAGATAATGCTGAACGCTGAGGATGAGGCTCAGAAAATGGGTGACCACTTTGTATCAGTTGAGCATATTATGATTGCACTCTTCAGCTCATTCTCCAGTGAGGTCAGGACTTTATTCTCCAAATATGGATTGACTAAAGACAGGTTCATGAATGTATTGAAGGATGTGAGGGGGACTCAGACTGTTACCAGTGATAATCCTGAGGCAACCTATGAAGCCCTTGAAAGATTCTCAACTGACCTTATAAAGCTTGCTAAGGAAAACAAGCTTGACCCGGTAATAGGAAGAGATGAAGAAATAAGACATGCCATCAGGATATTATCCAGAAAAACCAAAAACAATCCAGTACTCATCGGTGAGCCAGGCGTTGGTAAAACAGCAGTGGCTGAGGGTTTAGCCCAGAGGATTGTAAAGGGTGACGTACCTGATAATTTGAAGAATGTAAGTCTATATTCCTTGAATATTGGTTCTCTTTTAGCAGGTACCAAATACAGAGGAGAATTTGAAGAAAGGCTCAAGGCTATTTTAGATGAGGTCAAAGGAAGCAATGGCAAGATTATTCTATTTATAGATGAGATTCATAATATTGTAGGTGCGGGAAAAACAGAAGGCTCCATGGATGCAGGCAATATGTTAAAACCAATGCTTGCAAGGGGTGAATTACGCTGTATTGGCGCAACTACCTTGGATGAGTACAGGGAGTACATTGAAAAAGACTCGGCATTAGAGAGGAGATTCCAGCCGGTAATGGTGGATGAACCAACGGTTGAGGAAACCATCTCCATTTTGAGGGGACTAAAGGAAAGATATGAAATATATCATGGTGTAACCATACAGGACTCAGCATTAATAGAGGCTGCTGTATTATCAGACAGGTATATCACCGACAGATTCCTGCCGGATAAAGCAATAGACCTTGTGGATGAAGCCTGTGCTTTGATTAAAACAGAGCTTAATTCTATGCCTACTGAGCTTGATGAAATTAAAAGGGCAATTATGATCCTGCAGATTGAGGAAGCCTCAGTAGTCAAAGAAACTGATGCAGCATCATTAAAGAGACTTGAGGATCTAAGGCGCGAAATAAGTGAGAAAAAAGAGGAATTCACCAGATTAAAGGCTAAATGGGAGGAAGAGAAAGCTTCCATAAATAAAATCTCTGAGCTTAAAGAAACCATTGAGAAGATCAATTTTGAAATTGAAGAAGCTGAAAGGAAATACGACCTTAACAAGGCGGCTGAATTAAAGTATGGTAAGCTTCCACAGGCAGTTAAAGAGCTTGAGGATGCACAGAAAAATTCAGAAAATAAACCTACGGACACATTGTTGAGAGAAAAAGTCACTCCTGAAGAGATTGCCAGGATAGTTTCAAGATGGACAGGTATTCCTGTATCCAAGATGCTTGAGGGTGAAAAAGCCAAGCTTATGAATCTGGAAAATATTCTGCACGAAAGAGTAATCGGTCAGGATGAAGCAGTAACAAAGGTTACTGAAGCTATAATAAGATCCAGGGCTGGGATAAAAGATCCTGGCAGACCGATTGGATCATTTCTGTTCCTTGGACCTACAGGAGTTGGTAAAACAGAGCTTGCAAAGACATTGGCTCAGGTTCTATTTGATTCAGAATCAAACATGATAAGAATCGATATGTCTGAGTATATGGAAAAGCATACTGTTGCAAGATTGATAGGAGCCCCTCCAGGATACATAGGCTATGAGGAAGGCGGACAGCTTACAGAAGCTGTAAGAAGAAAGCCTTATATAGTAGTATTATTTGATGAGATTGAAAAAGCTCACAGGGATGTATTCAACATACTTCTACAAATATTAGATGACGGCAGGATAACTGATTCTCAAGGCAGAACCGTTGATTTTAAAAACACAATAATAATTCTTACCTCCAACATAGGCTCTCAATACTTAATTGATGGCATGAACAAGGAGGGGGAGCTTTCAAAAGAATCAATTGATGCGGTAATGGAAGAACTGAGAATGTCCTTCAGACCAGAATTTTTAAACAGACTTGATGAAATTGTCATGTATAAGCCTCTGACAAAGCCAGAGCTTTTAAAAATAATGGACCTCATGCTATTGGATGTTTCAAAAAGAGTCAGGGATAAGGGTATAACACTTGAGTTTGACGATAAGGCAAAGGAACTTATTATCGACGAAGGGTACAATCCGGTATATGGAGCAAGACCTTTAAAAAGATATATCCAAGGCTCTGTCGAGACTCTGCTTGCAAAGGGAATTATCTCAGGTGCTATAAAAGACGGAGAAAAAGTGGAATTTACAGTCAAAGACCACAATCTGTCAATAAAATAAAAAAATAATAAATGGCAGTATTGCTGCTTTAAGTCCCCGGTACGTTTGTGCCGGGGATATTTTTTCAACAAATATATTGTTGAAAAATGTTGAAAGTTGTTGAATTCATATTTGCAATATTGATATAATCTCAGTAATAAAACAAAATGGGGGAATTAAAGTGGACTATAATATTTTGGCCATTAATCCTGGCTCCACCTCTACTAAAATTGCTGTATATGAGAATGAAACTGAACTTTTTACCACAAACATTGTACATCCTCAGGAAGAAATGGATAAGATCAATGGAATAAACGAACAATTCGATTATCGTAAAAATGTTATTTTAGACTATCTCAAAGAAAAAGGATACGAACTAAATAGGTTAAGTGCAGTAGTTGGAAGGGGTGGAATGCTTCCTCCTGTAAAGTCAGGTTCATATAAGGTCAATGATCTGATGGTGGATACATTGTCCAACAGACCAGCCATCCAGCATGCTTCAAATCTTGGTGGTCCCATAGCTTTTGAAATCGCAAAAAGTGTTGGTGTAGAAGCCTATATCTATGACTCACCAAGAGTAGATGAAATGATTGATATAGCAAGAATTTCAGGACTAAAGTAAATTCCGAGAACCAGCACAGTCCACACTTTAAACTCAAGGGCAATGGCGATTAAATATGCTAAAAGCCTTGGAAAGTCCTATTCAGATATGAATTTGGTTGTTGCTCATCTTGGTGGAGGAATATCACTTTCCTGTCATGAGAAAGGACAAATGGTGGATATTGTTTCAGATGATGAAGGTCCATTCTCACCTGAGCGTGCGGGAAGAGTTCCGTGCTCAAAGCTTGTGGATCTCTGCTATTCAGGAGAATATACCCATAAAGAGCTCCACAAGCTGTTAAGAGGAAAGGGAGGTTTAAAATCCTATCTTAACACTGCTGATGCAAGAGAGGTGGAAAAACGAGCCAATGAAGGCGACGAATATGCGAAAATGGTATATGAAGCCATGGCATATCAGGTTGCAAAATCCATCGGTGAAATGGCAACTGTAATTTCAGGCGATGTGGATGCAATAATCCTGACTGGTGGAATAGCATATTCCAAGATGTTCACTGAATTTATAATAAACCGTGTAAAATTCATTGCAGAGGTAGTGGTTTTACCCGGAGAAAATGAGATGGAATCTTTAGCCTACGGAGTTTTAAGAGTACTGAGAGGCGAAGAAACTGCAAGAGAATATACTGAGTAGACAAGGATTCAATAATCCAAAATTAATTACATTATCAGTTGATTAAAAGGAAAATCCTAATATAAGAACGACCTGTACCGAATTTTTCAGTACAGGTCGTTTTTATAAAAAGTTTATTCTAATCCATTTTCCTTAATTGCATTGCTTATTCTTAAAACTGCTTCTTTGATAATTTCTCCGGAGGTTGCAAGATTCATTCTCTGGAATCCTTCACCTTGCTTACCGAATGCAGAGCCATCGTTTAACCAAACCTTCGCCTTGTTGATCAAAAGATCATTCAAAGCTTCTACAGTAAGTCCTAAACCATTGAAATCAAGCCAGGCTAAATATAGTCCTTCAGGCTCAGTAAGCTTTACTTTTGGCAGATACTCAGATAGAAGTTCCTTTAAAAGCTTGAAATTTTCTTGAAGCTTTTCATGTAGCTCATCAACCCACAAATCCCCATTTTCATAGGCAGCCTTTGTTGCTATACTTCCAAATAGATTTTGAGAATCTATTGAGTATTTTTTTAATTCATTCAGGTATTTATTTCTGAGCTCTTCATCCGGCACAATAATATTTGAAAAATTCAGTCCTGCAATATTAAAGGTCTTGCTGCTGCTTGTAGCCACAAGGAAGGTTGATTCAAATCCCTCATTTGCAGTCATGTAAGAAACAAACCTATGTGGAGCAAATGCAAAATCCATGTGAATTTCATCAGAGAATACAAGCATGTTGTACTTTCTTGTGAGCTCCCCAATTGTCTTTAATTCTTCAGCTGAAAATATCCTTCCAACAGGGTTATGTGGAGTTGAAAAGATCAGCATAACCGGCTTTTCGGTGGATATTACAGCTTCCAATTCTTTAAAATCTATGACGAATCTGCCAACTTCATTTTTCATTTCATAAATGACAGGTTTTCTTCCATGTTGGTTAATTGCTGCCTTGATCGGATGATACTCAGGCTCAATTATCAGTATTGGGTCATTCGCCTTTGTAAAGGCTGAGATTGCTACTTTAAAGGCTGTAACAATGCCAGGAGTAGTTAAAATCCATTCCTTTTTAACATCCATTCCATGGCGTCTTTTCATCCATTCACAGGTGGCTTCTGCTTCTCCTGTTGCTTCCATTGTATAACCTATAATGGGGTGTTTTATTCTATCCTCTAGTGCTTTTGTTATTTCAGGAAGTATGGGAAAATCCATGTCTGCCACCCAAAGTGGTAGGACATCCTCAGGTAAACTAAAGTGCTTTGCACCGTCCCATTTGATACAGTCTGTATCTTTTCTGTCTATTCGTTCAAAGTTGTATTTCATGTTTGACCTCCATTATGTCTAAGTTATCAATTGAATCAGCTCTTTATTTCAGCTATTTATATTATACTCTTTTTGTACAAAGACCTTAAATCTCTCATTTAAACACAAAAATTAAGCCTAACACAATGCATCAGGATGACGATGTGTTAGGCTGGGTTGGAAATCTAAGTAAAAATTTTGATAGAGATATGCTTGAAAAATAGTTATTGTTTATTTGCAGAAGAAAGTATCATATTGATTCTATGGTGATAGTTCTTAGTATTCTTGTTATTTCTTCATTACTTGTTCCTTCTGGAAGTACCAAACTTATTAAATAATCATCCAAGACAGTGGCAACTAATACGGCGTCTCCTGGCCTGGCTATGGTGACAAATTTACTATCTATTTCAATCTCACTTGCTTTTTCCATTCTACTGACAGAATCCTTGTAGGCTCCCTCAATATCATCAAATTTCTGTTGTTGAATAGTGAAGTTGAACTTATTGTCTTTAGATGTGTAGTAAATATATGCAACTTCTTCTCCAATCTCAATTTTATTGATTTTTATATCATTTTGCATTTCATCAACCATAAAGAGTTTGGTTTTATCTTTTAACATGGGATCTGATGCTTTTTCTTTTGCTGATTTCAGTTCAGCAAGGGAATTGAACGTACTTTTAGCCATTGATACTGCAACCTTCTTTTCATCTGCACCCTTATTAAGTGAACACCCTGTAACAAACAACAGCAGTAAAAT
>JASDTM010000083.1:0-19317 GCA_041891535.1 Clostridiaceae bacterium | reverse complement strand
TAAATGTCATTAAAAGGGGCTTTCCAAACTATGACAGCGAATCTTCTGCATTGGTCAAAATGTACTTAATGGGAAAGTTCGGTGATGATCCTAAGGATGTTAGTCCATATGTGGCATCTTCATTCTTTGCGGTGGACAGATATGCTGACTACATGACGGATTGGAGAAAATACTATCTGGATGGTGGAGTTGTGCTTGTTGACCGTTATACCACGGCAAACATGGTGCACCAGGCAGGTAAGATTAAGGATTCAAGTGAGAGAGAAAAATTCCTGGATTGGCTCTATGACTTGGAATTTAAAATGTATGGTATACCAGTGCCTGACCTTGTGTTCTTTTTAGATGTGCCACCAACCTTTCAAAAGAAGATTGTAGAGGGCAGAAAAAATAAGATTACCGGTGGGCAGGAGCAGGACATTCATGAGAAGAGCCCTGAGCATATTACAGAGTCCTATAATGCTGCTCTTTATGTCAGTGAGAAATATGGCTGGTATCGGGTACACTGTATAAAGGATGGTGCCATGAGAACAATTGAGGATATCAATAATGAGATATTCAGTAAAGTCATGGCGACTCTGAAATAAGTTTCGTTAAGCTTAAATATTGAGTAAATTATAATATTGACATATTAAATAAAAAGAGATATATTTGTCCTATAAAGAGATAAATATATCTCTAATATTTTTGGAGCTGCCTATGGATGAGTTTGTATGCAATATAAGAAAATACAGGATCATAAAAGAGCTTACCCAGGAGGAGCTTGGCCATTTAGTCAAGGTCAGAAGGGAAACCATAATGAGGCTTGAGGGTGGCAAGTATAACCCGTCCCTTAAGCTTGCAGTTGATATTTCAAGAGTTTTGGATACTCCAATACATGTTTTGTTTATATTCCCGGAAGAAGATGAATAATCTAAGATAAGGGTATATGAAGGCATGCAGTAAGGTATAATTGAATCAAGGAAGAATATCCTTAAATGATCCTTTAGGAGGAAAAAGCCATGAAACTTATTATAGCAATAGTCAATGATGAAGATGCTCTGGATCTAGTAGATCTTCTGACAGAAAAGAATCATAGAGTAACAAAGCTTGCGACAACAGGAGGCTTCTTAAAATCCGGAAATACCACATTAATGATTGGTACTGAGGATGAAAGCGTTCCTGAGATATTAAAAATGATAGAGGATACCTGTAAGACAAGACATCAGATTATCTCCAACCCATCACCGCTGTCCACCACAACCGGAGTGTATGTTCCATATCCTGTGGAGATAGAAATAGGTGGAGCCACTGTATTTGTAGTGGAAGTTTCTCAGTTCATAAGGATCTAGGTGTAAGAATTGATTGGATTTGCCAGTATAACCGAAGCCCTGAGAGAAGCAGCATTAATAGGGAATCTAAACCATTCCCACATCCTTTTGGGACCTGACGGCATAGGTAAATCACCACTGGCTGAAAGGCTGGCAGTCCTCATATTGGACCCGGAAGGTACTAAAAACAGAACATCCTTCATTGATATTATTGACATCAGACTTTCAGGCAACTCCATTGGAGTTGATGAAATAAGAAAGGTCATTGGAGAGGCTAATATAAGGCCATTTGAGGGAGACAAGAAAGTTATCATAATACATAAGGGTGATGCAATGACTGTGCAGGCACAGAATGCACTCCTTAAAACCATAGAAGAGCCTCCGGAGGGTGTATTTTTCATTATCTTATCCGAGAGCCTTGATATGCTGTTGCCGACAGTCAGGTCAAGATGCCATATACACAGGCTTACTTCGCTGCCAAAGGAAGAAATGGAGCAGTATATAGAAAGAGAATACAGACTGTCTGGAGCAGAACTTGAAAACACTATTGCGATTTCAAGAGGAATTCCGGGAGAGGCTGATTTATTCATCAAGGATAAGGGATATAGAGAATTCTTGGATTTTCTAATTGATTTTTCCATGGACTTGTCAAAGGTTAAATCACTCCGTGACAGAAACTGTCTTAAGGTGTTGGATAAGAACAAAACCATACTAAAATACGACCCGGTCAGATTTTTAGAAGGAATTCTACTTGTCATGAGGGACGTATCCATAGTCAAAACCTGTAATGATTACAAAAATATGATATTCCTGTATAATAGTGAAAGAATAAAAGCTCTGGCAGGGAATTTTTCCATGGCCAGGCTTTCAGTCATCACAGAAGAGTGCGACAGAGGACTGAAGCTATTGGGAACCGGCAGAAATATAAATAAAGAGTCGGTTGTTGATAATGTCCTGCTTCGTCTCACGGAGGAAAGTTAATGGTCAATATAGTCGGTATCAGGTTTAAAAAAGCCGGTAAAATTTATTATTTCGATCCTAAGGATCTTGATATAAAGCTGGAAGATGCAGTTATTGTTGAAACTGCAAGAGGTATAGAATTCGGACTCGTATCCATAGGTCAAAGAGAGATAGATGACTCAAAGGTCATAGCTCCTTTAAAGCCAGTCATAAGAAAAGCAACAGAAAAGGATATGGAGATCCATTTAAAGAATCTTGATAAGGAAACTGAAGCCTTCAAGATCTGCCAGGATAAAATCAAGGCACATAACCTTGAAATGAAGCTTGTAGACGTGGAATTTACCTTCGACAACAACAAGGTTATTTTCTATTTTACGGCAGACGGCAGAGTAGACTTCAGAGAATTGGTCAAGGATCTTGCAACAGTATTCAGAACAAGAATAGAGCTAAGACAGATAGGAGTCAGGGACGAAGCTAAAATGAAGGGCGGCATCGGACCTTGTGGTAAATCACTTTGCTGTTCCACATATCTGGCTGATTTCACATCAGTTTCCATAAAAATGGCAAAGGAACAGAATCTTTCTTTAAATCCAACAAAGATATCAGGCATATGTGGCAGACTCATGTGCTGTCTTAAGTATGAGCAGGATACCTATGAGGAAATAAGAAAGAGACTGCCTAAAATAGGAAGTACCGTCAAAACCCCAATGGGTACAGGTGAGGTCATATACAATAACACCATCAGGGAAACGGTCAAGGTCAGGATTCCCATGGAGGGGGAGGATATTTTCGATCACTTCCCAATATCCGAATGCGTCCTAATAAAGGGAGGCTATGAGGATAATACTGACGACTCAAACATTAAGCTTGAGGTCGAGGCCGGCGAAGATATGAACATTGTAAAAAAACTTCTTAAAGAAAATTAATGACTATACGCCCCTTCTTGAAGGGGTGTTTTTTATCCTCAAAATTATGGGATTTGTCATTGACTCATATTAAGAAAGTAAGAAGAATTTTTGAACTAGGAGACCATGAATGAATTCATGGCCGACACCAAAGTATAATTAGATTTACAATATAAAACTGGGGAGGTTATGGGAATGGCATTGGAATATAACACTTTTTACGATTCGTCTGATGAAATGACATGTCCTGAGTGTGGTACAAATTTTTCGGAATATCAGAAGACATCACTTCTTGGCTGTCAGTATTGCTATAAATATTTCAGAGAGTTCTTAAACCCATCTATAAAAAAATATCAGTTCAATCTGCAGCATGTGGGTAAATACCCTATAAATACAAGTGATTCAGCCAATTCAAGGAAGAGGCTCAATGTTTTGGAGAAGGAATTAAGGGAAGAAGTTTTAAAAGAAAACTTTGAAAAGGCTGCAGTTTTAAGAGATGAAATTATAGTACTTAAAAAGGAAATAGAGGAGGAGATACTATGACAGATATCAACTCCTTAAAAATAAAAAACAGGATAAGACTGGCAAGGAATATTGACGGGGTATTTTTCCCACATAAGCTTTCCTTGGAAGATTCAAGACACCTGGTTGATGATGTGGAAAATGCGTTTTTCGTGTCTGAACATCTTAAAAATGAATTCAAATCAAGAAGAATGTGGAATGAACCTGGGATTAAGATACTGTCTTATTTTGAAAAACATCTGGTGTCATCAAGGCTTATTAATAACTCTGACAGAGGAGCCTTTATAAGCAACAAGGATGAGAATATAAGCATAATGATAAATGAGGAAGACCATTTAAGAATACAAGCCATGGACAGGACTAAATCACTAAGTGAACTGTATTCTGAGGCAGACAGATTTGACAATCTCCTGGAAGAGAAGCTGAAGTGGTCCTTTGACTTAAACCTTGGCTATATTACAGCTTGTCCCACAAATCTTGGAACTGCTTTAAGAGCCAGTGTAATGGTCCACCTACCATGCCTAACAGTTACAGACAAGATTGGCCTCGTTGCTCAAAGACTCGCCCAGATGGGAATGACCATAAGGGGAATATACGGTGAAGGCTCTCAGGCTGAGGGTAATATTTACCAGATATCCAATGAAGTAACCTTAGGGGTCAAAGAGGAATTCATCATAGATAATATTACGGAGACTGTGGATAAGATCCTGGAGATGGAAGCAGAGGAACAAAACAAGATAATGGACATGCATTTCCATGAATCCCAGGACAGGGTGTTTAGAGCCCTTGGTACCTTAAGCTCTGCAAGGATAATGTCTTCAAAGGAGAGCTTACTCCTCTTATCCATATTAAGATTCGGCATAGAAGCAGAAATAGTTAATGACCTTAAGGTAACAGATGTAGATGACATTATAACAATGACCCAGCCGGGAACTCTACAGGCTGATATGAATATAAAGGAAATGATCCCGGAAAAGGACAGGGACTTGCTAAGAGCCTCAATCCTTCGGGAAGAACTTAAAAGGAGAACAAAAAATTGATAGACAGACTTACAGAACGCGCACGCCGCGTAATCATCAAAGCCCAGGAAATATCAAAGCAGCTGGGACATGGATATATTGGCAGTGAACATATTCTATACGGATTAACAGCTGTAGAAGGACTTACAAAGGATATGCTTACTTCCTTTGGAGTAACTACAGACGGGTTATCAAGCGTAATAGTCCAGCTTGTGGGACAAAGGGCACAGATAAATAACATACCTCAAAATGCAATTGCCATGACACCAAGGACAAAGAGGCTGATAGAAGGCAGCCAGGAAATTGCGAGTAATTTAAACCATAACTACATCGGACCTGAACATATACTTCTTGCACTATTAGAAGAGCAGGAGGGTATTGCCTATTCAATATTAAGATCCTTCAATGTGGATATAAACAAGCTTAAAAACGATGTTTACAACAGCTTAAGCTCAGGTTCAGAATCAGACTTCCAGGAAGCCAGGGAGGAGTCCGGCAATCAGCATACAAAGACTTTGGATCAGTACGGAAGAGATTTGACTAAAATGGCCAAAGAAGGAAAGCTTGATCCTGTCATCGGACGATTAGATGAAACAGAAAGAATACTTGAAATACTATCACGTAGGATAAAGAACAACCCGGTACTCATTGGCGAGCCGGGAGTTGGTAAAACTGCAGTAGTTGAAGGCCTTGCCCAAAGAATAGTAAAGGGTAATATACCGGAGCTTCTGCAGAATAAAAGAGTTGTAACCCTGGATCTTTCAGGACTTCTTGCAGGTGCAAAATACAGGGGAGAATTTGAAGAAAGACTTAAAGCTGTAATGGATGAAGTCAAGAATGCCGGCAATGTCATTCTGTTTATTGATGAGATCCATACGATAATCGGAGCCGGAGGCTCTGAGGGTGCAATAGATGCATCAAACATTTTAAAGCCGGCCCTGTCAAGGGGAGAGATACAGTGTATCGGTGCCACAACTATAGATGAATACAGAAAATATTTTGAAAAAGACTCAGCATTGGAGAGACGTTTCCAGCCCGTAATGGTGGGAGAGCCATCCCTGGATGAAGCACTTGAAATATTAAAAGGCCTAAGGGACAGATATGAGTCCCATCACAGGGTGAAGATATTAGACTCAGCTCTGCAGGCAGCTGTCACTTTATCTGACAGATATATCCAGGACAGATTCCTGCCGGACAAGGCAGTTGACTTAATGGATGAGGCTGCAGCAAGAGTCAGAATCCATAATCTAACTGCACCACCGGATATCAAGGAACTTGAAGAAAGGCTTAAAGCAGTCATCATGGAAAAGGATGAGGCAGTAAACATACAAGCCTTTGAAAAAGCAATAAAGCTGCGTGATGAAGAAAAAGTTATTAAGAATCAGTTAGAAGAAATGAAGGGCTCATGGGAGAAGAACAAAACCTCATCCCAGGATCTTATCGTAACAGAGGATGATATTGCCCATGTTGTTTCAAGATGGACCAAAATACCTGTTCAGAAATTGACTGAATCAGAATCACAAAAGCTTTTAGACTTGGAATCAGTTCTACATGAAAGAGTTGTTGGACAGGAAGAAGCGATATCAAGTATAGCGAGAGCCGTCAGACGTGCAAGGGTTGGCTTGAAGGATCCGAAAAGACCTGTTGGTTCATTCATATTCTTAGGACCAACCGGTGTTGGTAAGACAGAGGTATCAAAGGCACTTGCAGAAGCCATATTCGGCTCAGAGAAGAACATGGTCAGAATAGACATGTCTGAATACATGGAAAAGCATACAGTCTCAAGACTTGTTGGATCCCCTCCAGGATATGTGGGCTATGATGAAGGCGGACAGTTAACTGAAGCAGTCAGAAGGAACCCATATTCTGTAGTACTCTTTGACGAAATTGAAAAGGCACATCCGGATGTATTCAACATCCTGCTTCAGATACTTGAAGACGGAAGACTTACTGATGGTAAAGGAAAGACAGTTGACTTTAAGAACACCATACTGATCATGACAAGTAACGTTGGAGCAAGTCTTCTGAAGAAGGAAAGATCAATTGGCTTCTCCTTAAGCTCAGATGATGCAGCAAAATCAGAATACGAAAAAATGAAGTCAAACATAATGGAGGATTTAAGAAGAACCTTCAGACCTGAATTCTTAAACAGAATAGATGACATAATCGTATTCCATTCCTTGAAGGAGGAAGACCTGGCTCATATAGTCAAGCTCATGGTTAAGGATGTTGCTAAGAGAATCGGAGAGAATGAAATATACATAACCTTCTCAGATGAGGCAGTAGCATTCTTATCAAACAAGGGAACAGACATGACCTATGGAGCAAGACCACTAAGAAGGGAAATCACCAAGGAAGTAGAGGATGCCCTGTCAGAGGAAATACTCCAGGGTAAGATTAAAAAGGGTGACGAGGTCATGATTACTGCAGGAGACAACAAGCTGAACTTTATCAAGACCGGCGACAGACCTTTAAAAACCGAGCCTGAAAGAGTACCTCTTTTTGAGAGTGAAGCTGCAGGCAAAACAGAGTAATCAGAACATGACTTAAACGAATAAAAATCAGTTAAACAATTAAAGGACCTCGAGGAGCTGAATGTCAGCTCTTCGAGGTCCTTTTAAATGGTTCAATAATATTTTGTGGTTCAATAATATTTTGGTGGGCAAATGGTAAACCTATTTTGTTCCAGGTACCTTCTTTGAGGTGTCATAGCCTAATTCATAGTAGTTGTTGTTATTGAACTGGAAATTTCTTAAAACATCAAGACCCAGCTTTTTAGTGTGGGCTGCATAGGATCTTGGGTTAATGTGGTTTATAAAGGTTATGAGAATTGGGTATCTTTTACTCATGACTTCCCTTGAATAGTCGAAAAGGTGGGGGAGTACGTCTGAGCTTCTATATGCCTTATCAATACAGATTGGACCATATTGATAGGAATTTTCCATATCAGGGGTTTTATCTAGATAGGTGATTAAGGGGAGCTCCTTTATCATATGCTGGAACAGCGGCCATGCTGACCAATATTCCCAGGAGGCTGCCATTGCATAGCCTACTACCTTATCGCCATCACAGGCAATGGAGATTCCATTTTCCTTTTCTATTAAGTCCTTTAACTGGTCTTCATTGAATAGGGTGGTGACAAAGCCGTCTTTTTTATCCTCTTCGTTAATGGATAATACGTGGTACTTCTTCTGTAATTCAAATATCTGGGGGATGTCCTTTATGGTGGCACTTCTGTAAATCATTTTTTTCTTCCTTTCTCCAAAATATAACTATATTAATTATAAACCTTTAAGGCTTCTAAAATAAATCCTTGAATATTTTCTTTAATGCAATTGGGATTCCAGGCTCATCATTTGATAAAGTGACCATATCCGAGTGGGCTTTGACCTCATCTGAGGCGTTACCCATGGCGACTCCGATACCTGAAATCTGAATCATCTTAAGATCATTTTCCTGATCTCCGAAGGAGATGATGTCTTCTCTTTTAATACCAAACCTTTCTGCAAGAAACAGGGCTCCAGTGCCCTTATTTGAATTCATTGGTATTATCTCCAGGTTGTCTGACCCTGAGCTTTCAATGTTGAATTTACCAAGGGCTTCGAGTCTGGTCCGGAAATCCCTTATTCTGCATGGGTCACTTTTACAAATCAATATTGCATTAATGAAATGGGGCATGTATCTTTTATACTCTTCAATATTTCTGATGTGGATATTCCTTATTCTCATGTCCCCATTGTTTTTAACATTCATGAAATAGCTGTATTTAAAAGCTGGTCCAAGCTTTGTATGATAAGCAGCATAAAGTGAATTCCAGGTAAGGTTTAAATCATGCTCATAAGCCAGGTCATAAATTTCTATCAGCTCATGGTGGGGCAGATGCTCACGTCTTATGACTTTTTCTCCATCGAAAACAACAGCACCGTTGCTGGCAATTATTTTAACCCCCGCGGGAAGTCTTTTTGAAACCTTAAGAGCTGACTTATAAAGTCTGCCGGTGGCAATTGACACGATATGCCCTGCATCTAAAAGCTTTTGTATTGAGTCAAAGTTTTCCTCTGAAATCCTCTTTTTTGAGTCCAGGAGAGTGCCATCCAGGTCAAAACATATTAATTTTCTATTCATTTGTGCTCTCCTTTCAGTATTAATCTCCGAATTATATTGATAGTCTTGGTGTTTTTTAAAAAGTTTTTATTATCTATTATCTTACCTTGAAACCTGGTTTTTAGGCAAAAAATGAATCGGTGTAATTAGAATATGATAAAATAAAAATTAATCTGTATAGATAATCTTTGTAACATGATTCTTTTAAGAATCGAAGGGGAAAATAATGAAATTTCTTGTTTTGGAAACCAAGGAAGAAGTAGCAGTTAAAGCTGCAGATATCGTAAGTGAAGTTATAAAAAATAATCCAAAGGCAGTATTGGGACTTGCAACAGGTTCTTCACCACTGGGTTTATATGCTGAATTAGTTAAAAGATATAAAGCGGGGGAGCTTGATTTTTCAGGTATTACCTCAGTAAATCTGGACGAATATGTTGGTCTGTCTGAGGACCATGACCAGAGCTACAGATATTTCATGAACACAAATCTTTTGGATCTGGTAAATATAAATAAAGAGAATACCCATGTACCACATGGAAATACAGACAATCCGGAGGAAGAGGCAAGAAAGTACAATGAGCTTTTAGAGAGCCTGCCACCTCAGGATATACAGGTTCTTGGTATTGGTATAAACGGACATATCGGCTTTAATGAGCCTTCAGATAACCTTGTTGTACCAACCCATGCAGAGAATCTAACCGAAAATACAATCAATGCAAATGCAAGATTCTTTGAAAAGGTCCAAGATGTCCCTACAAAAGCTATTACCATGGGTGTAGGTAACATAATGAGAGCAAAAAAGATAATCCTTATTGCCACAGGTGAAAACAAGAGAGAGGCAATGAGAAGATTAAGAGATGAATATGTGTCTGCCAATAATCCATCAAGTGTTTTAAAACTGCATGATGACACCATTATATTGATGGACAGGGCGGCATACGGAGAATAATTAAAGAAATTCAAGTTAATTAATTTTCTTGAAATAATATGAAAGCAGGTAGGATATGGCAAAAACTAAAACTATATATGTCTGTTCACAATGCGGTTTTGAATCCGCAAAATGGTTAGGCAAATGTCCTGACTGCAATAGCTGGAATTCCTTTACCGAGGAGGTGAAGCTTCCTGAGGTTAAGGACAAAATGGTGAAGTCCGCAGGGGTTTCCACCAAGAATCCTCCAAGAAAAATAAAGGATATAACCTCATCTGAGGGTGAAAGATACGGTACAGGAATGTCTGAACTTGACAGAGTCTTAGGTGGAGGCCTTGTTAAGGGCAGCCTGACTCTGATATCAGGAGATCCAGGCATCGGGAAATCAACTCTTTTGCTTCAATGTGCAGGTAATATTGCTAAGAACCAGGGCACTGTTTTATATGTATCCGGTGAGGAATCAGAGGAACAGATTAAAATGAGGGCAGACAGATTAAAGGTCACCACAGAATCCTTGTATATCGTTTCTGAAACCCAGATTTCCCTGATTGACCAGCATATCATTGATCTTCAGCCAGCCTTTGTCATAATAGACTCAATCCAGACCTTGTTCTCTGAAAAGCTGACCTCAGCCCCAGGCTCTGTATCCCAGGTACGTGAATGTGCCTCTGAGCTTATGAGGATTGGTAAGACCTTGAATATTCCCTTGTTTATTGTAGCCCATGTTACAAAATCAGGTGAATTGGCAGGACCTAGAGTATTAGAACACATGGTGGATACAGTGCTTTACTTTGAAGGTGACAGAACTGAGGATATTAGGATATTAAGGACCATGAAGAACAGGTTTGGAACAACTTCAGAAATTGGAGTGTTCGAAATGAGGGAAGAGGGCTTGATGGAGGTCTATGACCCGTCAAGAATATTCTTGGAGGATGCACCGGCAGAAGGGACAATGGTCATTGGAATAATGGAGGGTACAAGGGCAATACTAGTCCAGGTACAGTCACTTGTGGCAGAAACCAGGATTGCAATGCCAAGAAGAACAGCGGTGGGTATAGAAATACCAAGGCTGAACCTGATTTTGGCAGTACTTGAGAAAAAGCTACGAATTCCATTTTATTCTTCTGATGTTTATGTCAATGTGGTTGGCGGACTTAATATTGAAGGGACCGGAGCGGATCTTGGCCTTGCACTTTCTTTAATATCCAGTGCCAGGGGAAGAGAATTTCCCATAAAGAAGGCAATTGCCATTGGAGAGCTTGGGTTAACCGGTGAGATAAGACCGATATCAAAGGCGGAGAAGCTAATTACAGAAGGGGCAAAGCTTGGTTTTGAAACCTTTATAATACCGTCGAAAACAAAGCTTAATAAAACTCCTCCAGGAGTTAAGCTTATAAAGGTTGGGACACTCAGAGAAGCCTACGATAAGCTTTTTGGTAAGGGAAAAGCCTCTGAAGAAAAACCTGATCTTGGAGCTGAATTCATGTAGATTAAAAAAATGCATAAAGCTGTTAACCTGATATATAAATGAAGAAATTTATTTCTACATATAAAATTTTATAAGAAAAATTTTATAATTGAATAAATAGTTCACGGAAATATTTTTTTATAGATAAAGATTATCCCTAAAAAATATTTCCGGGGCTATTTATTTGCTTAGATTATCTCCATGGGGTTTTATCAGTTTTTAATAAAGAGAGGTTATTCTGTAAATACCCGTTTCAAAAAATCCTTAAACGTTGGTTTGAACCCCATGGATTTAAGAAGGAGTGGGTTAAAAAATATTATTTTTTAGCTTGTAAGTTCATTTAATTATCACATTAAAAATGTATAATTGAATAGTATAAATAAATTAAAAAGGAGGTGAATTTATGTTAAAAAGGATTTTTCAAGGTCTTCTGGTATTGCTTGGCGGTACATTGGGATGGTTCGTAAGCACCCTGCTTTTGAATGTGGATATTATATCCAGACTGGGACTTACTCAAAATGCCATATCCCGTTACGTTTTTTCAGGGGTAACAGCTATTTTATTCGCAATTATTTTTTATTTTCTTTCACCATTTTTTATCAAGCATATTCTTAGTATGATTGACAAAATGGAAAAAGCGGTCCAAAAATTACCATTGACTGAGGTTTTGCTCGGTGCTGTGGGTGGTTTATTGACACTTGCCATCTTCTATCTCATAGTCACAAGGTTTATGAATAACAATATATTCTTCCAAGTGTTCTCAATCATTGGTAACCTCATTGCTTTCTTCACCGGCGCTAATATTGCCATAAAGAAGAAGGATGAGATTGCTCAGATACTATCAACTTTGGGAAGAAACAGAAACCTTCAGCAGGCTGGTAAATCAGGTAAGAAGAGTGAATTCGAGGGTGAACCTAAGGTTTTAGATACCTCAGTCATCATCGATGGAAGAATTTTCGATATCTGTAAAACCGGGTTTATTGAAGGTACATTGGTTATTCCATACTTTGTTTTGGAAGAATTAAGACATATTGCGGATTCCTCTGATTCTTTAAAAAGAAACAGGGGTAGAAGGGGACTTGATATTCTAAACAGGATCCAGAAGGAATTGGACATTGATGTCAGAATCTGGGACAAGGATGTCAAGGATGCCAAGGAAGTAGATATCAAGCTTCTAAAGCTTGCCAAGGAATTAGGCGGAAGAGTTGTAACCAACGACTATAACTTGAACAAGGTTGCAGAATTCCAGGGTGTTCCGGTTTTAAATATCAATGAACTGGCAAATGCTGTAAAGCCTGTACTTTTACCTGGAGAAGAAATGAGCTTGCTTGTTTCCAAGGTTGGTAAGGAACTGAACCAGGGTATTGGATATTTGGATGACGGCACGATGATAGTCATAGAAAACGGAAGACGCTACGTCAATGACACCATAGATGTTGTTGTAACTTCAATACTTCAAACTGCTGCAGGCAGAATGATATTTGCCCGTCCAAAGGACGACAGGCAGTATTAAAAAAGAATCAGGAGATAAATACATGATCAGCTGCATAATTCTTGCTGCCGGATCTGGTACAAGGATGGGAGCAGATGTCAATAAGGTCTTTTTAGATCTTGACGGCTATCCCGTCCTTTATCATTCGATCAAGGCTTTTGAGGATAATAAGGATATCGATGAAATTGTAGTAGTCTTGAAAGAAGATGAGATTAATAAGTTCAACAAGGAATTTAAAAAGTACAAGTTCAAGAAGATTACTCAGGTGATTGAAGGTGGAGAAGAAAGAATTTACTCTGTCTTAAAAGGATTTGTAAAGGTGGATAAGGAATGTGCCATTCTTTTGATACACGACGGAGCAAGGCCTTTTGTAAGTCAAAATATTATTGACGAAGCTATAAACTTTGCAAAAAAGCACGGGGCAGCAGCACCTGGAATTCCAGTGACTGATACAATAAAGAAAATTGACGACAAAGGATTCGTCAGTGAAGAGCTGGAGAGAAGTGAATTAGTAGCTATACAAACTCCACAGGCTTTTGTTTATGAGGAATTTAAGGAGGCCATGAAGTCATACAGATACAGTATGGGAGTTATAACAGATGATACTTCCTTTGTGTTTAAGCATGGGAAACCTGTATTTATCTTTAGGGGAGAGGAAAAAAATATTAAGATTACCAACCCTGAGGATATGAAATATCTTATGAAAACAGATTGAAATCGGTTGCCAATTTCTGTCAATGTGTTAAATTGATGACAATTTAATTAAGTATGTGTCTAATACATTAAAATTGGATTGAGTATAATTAAATATTTTATTGATTTGGTATTTTTGGGTGTACTGTATTGAAAAAAACAGGCATCATGTTATATTAATACTGTAATGTTAATAAAACGTACTCAAAGGAAGGGTAAAGGGAACTATGAAAAAGAATCTATCAATTTTGTTGACAGCCGCATTATCCATGTCAGTATTAGCTGCATGTGCACCGGCAGCAACTACCACAACCACAGCTAACACAACAGCAGCAACAACAACAGCAGCAACAACAGCAGCAGCAACTACCACTCCAGCTACAACAGCAGCAGCTACTACTACTGCAGCACCAGTTGCAGCAGGCTCAATCGTTAAGATGGGTGTAGGAACTATAGCTTCAATAGCTAAGTCAAAGGACATCGTTGCAGAAACAGGCGGAACAGCTCAGGCTGACGTTGTAGTTACAGCAGTTGGATTTGACAAGGACGGAAAAGTTGTTTCAGTATCAATAGACAACGCACAGACTAAGGTTGTATTCAACGCAGACGGAACTCTTAAGACTGACGTTAAAGTAGAGCCTAAGACTAAGGTTGAGCTTGGTGCAGACTACGGTTTGATCAAGGCTTCAGCAATAAAGAAAGAATGGTTCGAGCAGGCAGACGCTCTTGGAAAATGGATGGTTGGTAAGACAATCGACCAGATCAAGGGTATGAAGACTAAGGCCGGCGCTGACGCTGCACATCCAGCAGTTCCAGACGAAGCAGACTTAGTTGGTTCAGTTTCAATCACAGTTCAGGATTACCTGAAAGCTGTTGAAGAAGCTTGGACAAATGCTATCGAAGTTAAGGGCGGAGCAGACAAGCTAGGTTTAGGAATCGTTGTTGACATCTCCAAATCAGCAGCTAAGACTGCAGATAAGCCAGCTTCAGCATCATTCGACACTATGATCGCAGCAACAGCTATGAAGGGCGACAAGGTTGCAGGTGCAATACTTGATACACAGCAGGCAAAGGTTGCTTACGATGCAGATGGAAAGATCACAACTGATCTTAACGCTGAACTTCTTGCTAAGAACGAACTTAAAGACGCTTATGGCATGATCAAGGCTTCCACAATAAAGAAAGAATGGTACGAGCAGGCTCAGGCACTTTCAAACTGGACAATCGGCAAGACTGCAGCAGAAGTTGCTGGCTTAAAGACAGTTGAGAAAGATGGCAAGCAGTTAGTTGACGATGCAGATCTTAAGGGATCAGTTTCAGTAGGTGTTGCAGCTTACTTGAAGGCATACGCAGAAGCAATAAAGAACGCTAAGTAATCAAAACCAACTTAGAAAGTTAAAATATCAAAGGCGGGGAGAAATCCCCGCCTTGATTATTCAACAAAATAAATTTTATGCACGACTATATGGAATGAATTTTTACAGGAAAGAATATTCCCGGATTGAATTTTTCCAGTAAATATTTCCCTGTTGCCAATATCCCTTTATTTTTTTTGTAACAATATGATATATTAATCGAGTATAATTAACGGGTATAAAATCAATTGCTGTTTGATGATGTTTGACATGATAAATGGATATCCAAATGAACCGGCTTTTAAGGAGCATTAATATGAAGAAAATTATTTCACTGATAACCACCGCAGTCCTGTCACTTGGCATCCTGGCGGGATGTACAAATGGAACTGCGGGCACTACTGCTGCTGCCACCTCAGGTCTTACAAAGATGCAGGATTACTTTTTTGAGGTTGATGGTGTGGAAGTGTTCAACACAATGATAACCATAATGGGTTATGAGAAGGACGAGGCAACATTTAAGAAGTATGTGGATAAATCAAAGGAAAGATACCTTTATTACCACAAGCTTTTCGATATTTACCATACATATGATGGTATGAACAATATCAAGACTGTAAATGATAATGCTGGTAAAGAACCGGTTGTTGTAGATAAGGCTTTGATTGACTTAATTAAAAAGGCTAAGGAGCTTTATGTTAAAACAGGTAATGAAACAAACATTGCCTTAGGTGCTGTATTAAGAGTATGGCATAACTACAGGGATATGTTCGACAACAAGGGTGAGGGAGACAAAATTCCTACAATGGATGAGCTTAAGGCAGCAAACGAACATACAAACCTAGATGATGTTGTTATAGATGATGCTAAATCCACTGTCTTTTTAAAGGACGAAAAGATGAGTCTTGATGTTGGAGCCTTTGCAAAAGGCTATGCTGCAGAAATGGTTGCAAATGAACTTAAGGAAATGGGCATGAAGCATGCTTTAATGTCAGCCGGAGGCAATATCAAGGTTATAGGACCGCCAGAGGAGCCAAATAAATCCAAATGGGGCATTGGAATCCAGGATCCATTTGGTGGAGATGGCTATATTGAAACCTTGTTTATAAGCTCAGGAGCAGTTGTAAGCTCAGGAGACTATGAAAGATACTACACCTATAACGGCAAAAGGATGCACCATATTATCGATCCTAAGACCTTGATGCCGGGAGACTACTTCTCCCAGGTAACAATTGTGACTGATGATTCTGCTTTAGCTGACTTTATGTCCACAACAATCTACCTTCTTCCCTATGAAGAGGGCTATAAGATGGTGACTGATATGGGCTTGGAAGCCATGTGGGTATTCAAGGACAAGAGCATTAAAACCACACCGGGACTTGAAAAGATCATGAAGAGTAAGGGTGCCACTTCAAAATAATTTAAGGTTTTTAGGCTAAATTCAAAAAACTCATTGACTTTAAATTATGAAATCAGTATGATTAAAAATGGCATATCCTCTATGAATACCGCGGCAAGTATTTATTTATTTGGAGGGAAAAAATGGCAAAAATGATGGGACCTAAGTTCAAACAGTCAAGAAGACTTGGATTGAACGTATCAGGTCATCCAAAGGCAATGAAGAGGGCAGAGAAGGGCAAGGGTCTTTCAAGAGCAGACAAGAAACTTACAGAGTATGGTGTTCAGCTGCTTGAGAAACAGAGACTGAGAGCTTACTACAACGTCCTTGAAAAACAGTTCGTAAGATACGTTGATAAGGCAATGAAGGGAAAGGGACAGACTGGTCCATTACTATTAAACCTTTTAGAGTCAAGACTGGATAACATGGTATACAGAATGGGCTTTGCGTCTTCAATAAGACAGGCAAGACAGATGGTAAACCACGGACATTTCCTGGTTAACGGCAATAAGGTTGATATTCCTAGCTATGGCTTATCAGTGGGAGATACTATAGAGCTCAGAGAAAAGTCAAGAAAGACTGAAAGGTTTGTTGAGAACTTCAACACTTTGGCTTCCTCACCACTTCCATATATCGAAAAGGATATGGATAACTTCAAGGGTACTTATGTAAGAGAACCATTGAGAGAAGAGCTGCCAATCGAGATCAACGAACAGCTCATCGTTGAATACTATTCAAAGACGAGATAATGAAAAAAGCCCTTTTGGGCTTTCTTTTTTTGTAAAATTCAAAAATGCATTCAGGGTTAAAATGTTATAATTGCAATACGAACCTTGTTAAAGCTATGTGCTCATTCAAAGGAGGAAGTAAGTGGAACCAGATAAAATAAGACAATTGAATCCTTTGAATCTCGCATTCATAGGTGATGCCGTATTTGAAGTATTTATCCGGGAAAGAGTATTTGAGGAGTATATGAATTCCTCAATTGTTGTACTGCACAGAAACAGTGTAAAGTATGTCAGGGCAGAGTCTCAAAGCTTCGTCATGGGCAGAATAGAAGAAATGCTTGATGAAACTGAGGATTCCTTTTATAAAAGAGGAAGAAACATGAAATCGGGCCATGCACCGAAAAACGCCAGCATTGCAGATTACAGAAGAGCCACGGGCTTTGAATGTCTGCTGGGATATTTGCACCTGTCAGGTCAAATAGACAGACTAAATGAAATAATGGAATATGCAGCAGAAATAATTGAAAAGGAATTGATATCAGATGAAACAGGAAAATAACAGAAATACAAAAAGTAAGCCGGGTTCAAGATACTCCAAGGATAAAAACCAGGGTAAGGAGAACGTTAAGATAATCAAGCAGATTATAATAAAGGAACCTGAAAAGAAGGTTGATGACAACCTTGTATATGGAAGAAACGCTGTAATGGAAATTTTAAAGAGCGAAAAAAGCATTGAGGCTCTTTATATTACCGAAGGCGAAAAGGAAGGTTCAATAAATAAGATCCTTGGCTTTGCAAGGGATAAAAAGATAATAGTCAAATATGTGGACAGAAGAAAGCTGGATATCATGACGGACAATGGAAATCATCAGGGTATTGCTGCCAAGGTGACAGACTATGTGTACTGTGATACCAAAGACATATTAAAGCTTGCAAAGGACAGGGGAGAAGCACCATTCATCCTGATATTGGATGAGATTGAAGATCCACATAACTTAGGTTCATTAATAAGAACTGCAGAATTAACCGGAGTCCATGGAATTATCATACCTAAAAGAAGAAGTGTCGGTGTTACTGCAACAGTATATAAGACCTCTGCAGGAGCTGTTGAGAACATGCTCGTTACAAGGGTTACCAATATAGCTTCCGAAACAGAAATGCTGAAGGAGCTTGGCATATTTGTATACGGAGCTGATATGGAGGGGGAAGAATCCTCCGATTCAGTTGATTTTTCAGGTCCATGTGCCCTGGTCATAGGAAATGAGGGTAAGGGAATATCAAAAATCATGAGGGAAAAGTGCGATAAGTTAGTTAAAATCCCAATGGTTGGTAAGCTGAACTCACTTAATGCATCCGTTGCCGGTGGTATCCTGATGTATGAGGTCATGACAGGCAGGATAAATAAGAGGAAGTAGTATATAATACCAGGATTTAGAATAAGAATATTAAACTGGGTATATCTAAAATAGATATCTCAAATAAATTGACAGGGTGGTGAGCTGTATTGGAATATAAAAATCTTAGTGATGAAAAACTTGCTGAGCTGTCACACGAAGGAGACGATACAGCAACCACAGTCTTAATAGACAGATACAGGGAAACTGTAAGATATGAGATTAAATCTCTGTTTATCAAGGGAGGAGACTCAGAGGATTTATATCAGGAGGGTTTCATCGGTCTTTATAATGCGATTAAAGACTATAACCCTGATAAGAATACCACCTTTAAAACCTTTGCCAGAATTGTTATTGCAAGGCAGCTGATGTCAGCGGTCCAAAAGGCTGCAAGGAAAAAGCATGATCCATTGAACACCTATCTTTCATTTTCTGAACAGGAAGACATGGATGATATTGAAGGCTTCTTTAACGACAGAGTCACCCAAGGTCAGGATAATCCTTTGACCAAGGTAATTGATACTGAGGCTTTCAAAGAATACAATGACAAGATTATAAAGCTTTTGACTCCCTTGGAGCTTAAGGTATTAATGCTGTATCTACAGGGAAAGAAGTATTCTGAAATAGCTATGGAAATAAAAAGAAATGTTAAATCCGTTGATAATTCCATACAAAGAATCAGAAAGAAACTGGACAGCTATCAGGCGTAATGCCACTTTCACCATTATGAATCCGGTTTGACGGCAATCTGTCCAAAACCGATTGACACCCCGTATACTTTTTAGTAAACTTAACTTTGTTATCTAATGCCCTTATAGCTCAGTTGGTAGAGTGCTACCTTGGTAAGGTAGAGGTCAGCGGTTCAAATCCGCTTAAGGGCTCCATTTATTTTAATCGGAGGTTTCCCATGGGAAAAGCAAAATTTGAAAGAACCAAACCACATGTTAATATCGGTACTATCGGTCACGTTGACCATGGTAAGACGACCCTTACTGCAGCTATCACTACAGTTTTAGCAAAGAAGGGTTTTGCACAGGCACAGG
>JASDTM010000082.1:15316-19525 GCA_041891535.1 Clostridiaceae bacterium | reverse complement strand
ATCGTGATACTTTTTGAGTATAACATAACACTTCTTACAGAATTCCTCAATTTCTTCGCTTCTTGCTCCGGGTTGTGCCATGACCTTCATGATGCCCGCTTCCCTGGCCATTTTCACCACTGAAAGTCCTTTTATTGGGTTTATAACCAAATCCAATACATCAGGTTTTTCCGGCAACAGCTTAAAATCATTATAAACCTCAGGATCCTTTGAGGAAGGATGATAGCCATATGCCTTATATCCAGCAGCTTTTAGTGCTTTAAGAATCCTGTATGCAAACTTGCTTTCATTTTTAACATCTCCTGCAACTACCCACACCTTGTATTCCATCAGATTCTCAGACATTGTGACCCTCCTTTTATTCCTGCTATAATTGAATTTAACAGATTTGGATTTATTCTGTGGTATTAATACTATCACAATTTTTCTTATAAAGGTATATGGAGCATTATTATGAGAAAGCATAAAGTACTCATTGCAGGGGCAGGCGCTTCTGGTGTTTTAACGGCAATTCAACTAAAGCAAAACGGCATTGATTGTGCCCTTATAGATTCGCAGGACAGGATATTAAAAAAGCTTTTGACCACAGGTAATGGCAGATGTAATTTGACTAATGAAAAGCTTAAGGACTGTAAAGATTTTTCGCAGTATTACTCAACTTCAGATGAATCCTTCAAGTGGGAGCCCCTTTATAATTTCGGTGCTGAAAAGGCTCTTTCAGTCTTTGAAGACCTGGGACTTCCTGTAATTACCCTGGAGGAGGGGAAAATATATCCCATGTCTCTCCAGGCTTCTTCAGTTTCAGATCTTTTAAGATTGAGATTAGCTGAGCTGAATGTACCAATATACACAAATTCAAGGATAAAGGATATAAAACCATCCAAGGATGGCAAAATATTCAATATCATGACTTCAGACGATACCTATTTGTCTGAAATACTGGTTATTGCAACCGGTGGCTTGGCACTCCCATTGACAGGCTCTGACGGGTCCATGTTAAAGCTAGTAAAAGGTCTTGGGCATACGATTATTAAACCACTCCCAGCCCTGGTTCAGCTAAAAACTGATTTTAAACAGTCTAAGGCATTATCCGGTGTTAAGTCAGTCAGTGAATTAACATTGATTTCAGAAGGTTTTGAAATTTATAAGGAAACAGGAGAGCTCTTGTTTACCGACTATGGTGTATCAGGACCTCCCATATTGCAGATTTCCCGTTTCTCCACTGAGTTAAACGACAAAGGAAAGGAAGCAATTTTAAGGATAAACCTGTTCCCTGAACTTAATGTAAGTGAAGTCACCACTTTAATTGAAAAACAGACGAGGAACTTCCCGTTAAGATCTGCCTCAGATCTACTCAATGGTATATTGAATAAAAAACTGATACCAGTATTGTTTAAATTGGCTGGCTTAGAAAAGATGAATACTCCAGTATCCCAGATACCCACTGGGATTATTGAAAAACTCATCACTTTACTTACATTCTGGGAGATGAATATAACTGACACAAACGGCTTTGCAAATTCCCAAAGCACAATTGGAGGAGTCTCCTTAAAGGAAGTGGACCCAATTTCTCTTGAATCTAAGATAATTCCAGGCTGCTATTTCACTGGAGAAATACTGGATGTCTGCGGTGCCTGTGGAGGTTATAACCTACAGTGGGCGTGGAGCAGCGCCATGGCAGTTGCAGATAAGATAATCAAAAATTCCAATTAATATTGCTTTTAAAGTAATTCCTTTCATTAGAACTAAGAAAAGAATCCAGAATAAATAATGAAAACAGGATGATAGCTATTAACCAACAGCTTTCATCCTGCTAAATTTTAAAATTGTTTCTTTAGTCGTCGATTCTGTAATCGGAATAATCTCCGTTCGTTGCAACCTTGGGTACCCATTTCATCTCAATTAAAGTCAGAAGATTACCCTCCTCATCGTAAATTTCATGGTAGGTAGTATCCTCGTCAACCTTTAGCTTCGATAATATGTGTCCACCTGGTTGCTTCTCTTTTTTATATACCACATTTATATCCTCGTGGTAGTACTTTGATAGAAATTCTGGGTCAAAGGAATTTATTGTTTCCGTAGCCCAGCCTCCATAAATTGCATTGTTTACATGCATGTTTGAATCGATGTCTGAATATTTCAAAGGAATCTTTATTTCAAAGTCAAAATCAACTTCCCTTTTTCTCAACGGCCTTTTGTCAGTTGCTTTAATTATTCTGTCCTGCTCAGGTGTTGGTATTCCATCCCCTTGAATCAGGTCTTTAAGATCTGTCGGTATTTTTGTTATCTTCCGCTTTTCAAGGTCTATGGCAACCCAATGAGCCAGAGCATAGCCGACTATATCCCCGTCAATGTCATATATCCCGTAATATCTATAGCAATATATATCCTTCTCAACAACCGGAAGGGTTTTAAAGGTAAGCCTTCTGGCATATTGCTTTGGTTTTAAAATCTTTATTTTCCATTGGTATAAAATCCAGGCCATGCCCCGTCTTTTCATATAATCAGGTTGAAACTTAAAGCCTCTAACCTCATGATGACTGGAAATTGTCCCCAATATCTGCATCATTGAATCAGCTTTTATGTCGAAATATCTATCAACATCCCTGAAGTCTGTGTAATAGTCCATAGTGAATAGATTCATATTTATACCTCCGAAAATATTATAACATTAATTTTTTCTTTCAGTTATCAGTGGAAATTTCTGACACAATTGAGCCTTAATCATTCCTCTGTAATAAATTTAGTAAAAAATACAACCTGAATGTTATAATATAGTTGTAGCACTCTATGCCATCCAAGGAAGGTGATCTTATGAACATACCTAATATGATATCAATATTCAGGATACTTCTTGTCCCTGTATTCATACTTGCCTTTAATTATGGTATGAGCAGAGGAACTGTTCTTTACGCTATTTTGGTTTTTATCCTGTCTGGTATCTCAGATATTTTAGATGGTTATATTGCTAAAAACTATAACATGATGACAGATCTTGGAGCTGTTTTAGATCCACTTGCTGACAAGCTCATGCTGATTACAGCGCTTATATGCTTTACCTATTCAAAGCATATTCCAGTTTGGATAGTAATTATCGTATCCCTGAAAGAGCTCCTAATGATAGTCGGAGGATTTTTATCCTGGAGGCAAGGAATTGTCACAAAATCCAATGTTTATGGCAAGGTTGCAACCATGCTGTTTCACGTGTCCATAGTTACATTCCTTTTCTCAGACAAGATAGCCTATATCTTCCTAATAGTATCCATCGCCGCCTCCCTTGTGGCATTTTATAACTACATGTGTCTCACTTTAAAAAAGCACAAAGCTAAAAAAGACCTAGGGGGTCTGGAAAGTTAATCTCAAGATCAATGCTTACCGCAAAATATGGCACTCTTTTGTTTAATCAAAAGAGTGCCATAATGTTTTATACCAAATAACTTCTAACTTAATTTATTTTAAATTCTTTAAAAAAGCATCAGCCTTGTCCAGTATACTGCGGTTGGTATCGAAGGTTATTAGCTTTCTGGCTTCTTCATAGGGTAAGAATTTGAACTCTGAAACCTCGGAAAGCTGAAGCTCAACCTTGCCTGAATCTGCTTTTATCCTGCCGATGAAGAACACAACATCCTTATCTACCTTTCCACGGATGTTATAACTTATGACTTCCCTGAATCCGGGAATCAATTCAGCATTCAGTCCAGTTTCTTCGAAAACCTCTCTTAAAGCAGTTTCTGTCTCTGTTTCACCTGGCTCAACATGACCCTTAGGGAAGTCCCAGTGTCCTCCAAAATGCTTTAATACGAGATACTCATTTTTGTCATTTAAAAGAACAGCTCCACAGGATTTTTCTTTTTTAATCCCCATGAATCATATCCGCCCTTGCAAACTTACCATACTTGCCTATCCAAGCCAGCTTCACAGTTCCTGTTGGGCCGTTACGCTGCTTGGCAATAATGACTTCTGCCTCTCCTGGATTTTCTGTATCCTTGTTATAGTATTCATCCCTGTATAGGAACATGACAAGGTCAGCATCCTGTTCTATTGAACCTGATTCTCTCAAGTCAGACAGCATAGGTCTGTGATCTGTTCTTTGCTCAGGGGCTCTTGATAACTGTGATAGTGCTATTACTGGGCATCCAATTTCCTTGGCCATAATCTTGATGGACCTGGATATTTCAGATACCTCCTGCTGCCTGTTTTCACCATTTC
>JASDTM010000082.1:0-15306 GCA_041891535.1 Clostridiaceae bacterium | reverse complement strand
ATTTCCAGACATAAGCTGCAAGTAGTCTATGACTATTAAATCAAGACCATGCTCAATTTTAAGTCTTCTAGCCTTGGATTTCATCTCAAGTACTGATATACCGATTGTGTCATCAATAAATATCTTGGCTTTTGATAATGGACCTGTGGCTCTTGCTATGTTATCCCAATCTGTTTCGTCAAGGTCACCCTTTCTTAAATTATTGTTATCCACATTTGCCTCTGCACAAAGAATCTTATACACAAGCTGGTCTGTGGACATTTCAAGTGAGAATATGGCTACTGACTTTCCTTCTCTTAGGGCTGCATGCTGTGCAAGGTTTAAGGCGAAGGTTGTTTTACCCATGGATGGTCTTGCGGCCACAAGGATCATATCACCCTTCTGGAAGCCTGCTGTTTTTTCATCAAGCTCAGGGAATGGTGTCGCAATACCAGTCAGCTGACCCTTGTTGATATAGGCATTTTCAATATTGATAAGGCCTCTTTCAACAGCTTGATTCATAGGTACAAAATCCTTGGCCTGTCTTTTGTCAGCTATATTGAATATCCTTTTTTCTGCTTCCTCTAAAACACCTTCCGGGTCATCCTGCTTGTCATAGGCATCCCTTGTTATTTCATCGGAGGCTTTTATCAGTCTTCTTAAAAGTGATTTCTCAGATACTGATTCAACATAGGAATCAAGAAAAACTGAAGAATATTCCAAGGTAGCCAGCTTTGTAAGGTAGCTTAACCCTCCTGCCTTTTCAATGTTACCAGTGGATTCGAGATAGTCAGCCAATAATATAACATCCAAGGGTGTATCCCTGGAGAAAAGTGTTGTAGCTGCTTCAAATATTACCTGGTGTGATTCCTTGTAAAAATCCTTGGAATTAAGTTTTTCAAGTATTCCTGGAATTGTTCTGTTATCAAGGAACATGATTGCAAGTATACTTTGCTCTGCCGGCACATTTTCAGGCATTGTTCTCATATTGTTATTTTCCATAGTTTCCCACCTGTTATTTATTACTGTACAAAATGCTCATTACTTCATTTATATCCGATACCGGAATTATTTCAACATCTTTCATATCTTTTGGAACATCGTCCATATTATCCTTGGGGATTAAAACAGTTCTTATTCCCTTTCTCACTGCTCCATAAATCTTTTCATAGACACCACCAACTGGTTTAACAGTCCCTTTTAAAGATATTTCTCCGGTGATTGCAATATCCTGCCTGACCTTTTTATCTTCAATGGCACTGAGTATTGCAGCTGTTATGGCACAGCCTGCGGAAGGTCCATCAATATTAGCTCCTCCCACCACGTTTATATGAAGATCAAAGTCTCTGATTTCTTTATTTAAAACTCTTCTGACCACTGATGCAGCGTTGAACACTGAGTCCTTGGCCATTGAGCCCGCTGTTTCATTGAATCTTATGGTGCCCTTGCCCTTTTGAGCCTTATAAGCGGCAGCTTCGATTTCTAATGTTGAACCTAAAAAGCCTCCCACTGCAAGACCATAAACATGTCCTGTTTCCATTTCATCAAGATTGTCCAAGGTTTCGAATACAAAAGTCCTTGAGGTTCCGAGAACATCGAGAATATCACTGGTTTTTACAGTAATACCTTCTATCTTGTTTTCCCTGTATACTGCCAGTGAATATGAATCGGACAATATATTTACCGCCTTTCTGCCTTCAATGGTATATCTTGAAATCAGCTCCGGAACTTTGTCTTCCATTTCAACCCTAAGCTTATGAGCTGCATCATTAACAATCTTAACTATATGCTCTGGTGTCAGTGGCTCAAAGTATACTGCAGTACACCTGGATTTTAAAGCTGGATTTATATCCTTAGGCTCTCTTGTTGTTGCCCCGATCAAGGTAAAATCGGCAGGAGCACCCTTTTCAAATAGGTACCTTATATATGCGGGTGTTGATTCATCATCCGGGTCATAGTAGGAGGAGGAGAATTCCACTCTTTTATCTTCCAATACCTTTAACAGCTTATTCTGAAGTATATAGTCCAATTCTCCGATTTCATCTATGAACAGGACACCACCATGGGCTTCTGTAACAAGGCCCGGCTTGGGTTCAGGTATTCCTGATTCAGCTAAATCCCTCTTTGAGCCCTGGTATATTGGATCGTGAACTGAGCCTAACAATGGATTTGCAATTTCTCTTGGATCCCATCTTAAGGTAGTCCCATCAACCTCAACAAATTTTGCATCAGGTCCATAAGGAGTGTGCTTAAGCTTTTTTGCTTCTTCCAAAGCAATTCTTGCAGCTGTTGTCTTACCAACACCTGGAGGTCCATATAAAATAATATGCTGTGGATACGGTGAGGCAATCTTTGATATCAATGATTTTATCGCCCTATCCTGTCCAATAATTTCAGAAAAGGAATCAGGTCTTAAGGCACTGATTATGTTTTTGGATAAATGTACCTTATCCAGCCTTACAAGCTCGTCATACCTTTTTTTAGTCTTGGAGTTTTCAGGTCCCTTTTCCTTTCTAAGAATAGAAAGCCTCATATCATCGATATAAGTGTATTGTCGTTCAGCAAGATTTTGCTCTACCTTTGATTCAATCCTGCTTTGAACGTAATTTCTTGCGATGTTGTCTGCTATTTCAGTAAATGTCGCTTCTATAATCTTAAACGCATTATTTATTATCTCCTCTGGTATCGGAGCATTATTGCTGATTATTGTATATAATGCCTGAGCTTTTTTTAACTGATCTATGGAAGACATGGACTTTGTAAGTCCAAACCTTTTTATCCTTTCTTTTACAATGTCTTTTCCCAGGACATTGGTTATGATTTCCTCTTGGATTTTCAGCTGGGCACTTATATCATCGGGAGTTTCCATTATAATTCTGTTTTTATCCTGACTGTTCAAATTTATCCTCCTTTTGAATTTGTTACCTTTAATTATATATCCATATACTGTCATTTTCCCCGGACACTTTTATTTTATGACTTATTTGCCATTTCCGATTCATTTTTGACAGAATGATTTTTGAAGAGAATTGAATATATTGTAGATCAGATAATAAAAGCAATTAAGGACTGCCCTAATTGCTTTTATATGATTCATTATTTTTACTTTATGGTGTGTGAAGATCAAGCTGTATGCTTGATTATTCTTCATCAACCCTGATCTTCAATCTGCCTGAAATTTCCGGGTATACCTTGATTTCAGCTTCATAAAGTCCGGTTCCTTTGATATTGTCCATGACAATCTTCTTCTTGTCTATTTCAAGTCCAAGCTGTTTTTTAATTGCTTCAGAAACATCCTTAGAGGTTATGGCTCCGAAAAGTCTTCCGCCTTCTCCTGTCTTTACCTTAAGAAGAAGCTCCTTTTTCTTTAATTCATTAACAAGCTCCTGGGCTGCTTCTGTTTCCTTAATCTTTTGCTTCCTTTCAGATTCCTTCCTTGCATTTGCAGTATTCAAATTCCCGTCAGTTGCCTCTAAAGCCATTTTCTTTGGGAAAAGATAATTCCTTGCATAGCCATCAGATGTGTTGACTATATCGCCCTTTTTACCAAGAGCTTTAACGTCCTGAAGAAGTATCACTTTCATCCTCTTCATCCTCCTTAAATTTGTCTTCCAGTATTTTCTTAAGTCTTACCTTAACATTTTCGGTATTGTCGTTTTTAACTCTTGCACCAGACATTGTCAAGTGCCCGCCTCCACCGAACTCTTCCATTATAACCTGAACATTCATATCTCCCAAGGACCTTGCACTTATAACTACATCCTCATTAACCTGTATAAGCACAAAGGATGTATGGATACCCTTGATGTTCATGAATTCATCTGCAGCCTGAGCTGCTATTAAGCTGTCCTTAATCCCTGTAGGGCATGTGGCAATTGCCACTCCATTTTCCACTTCAGCTGATTTTACTATTGCAGCCTTTAAGAGATAAAGCTCTTTGTCATAGGCAAACAGTGGTTTTAAATCCAAGGTGTTAGCTCCCGCTTTCCTTAGGAAGGAGGCTGCCTCAAAGGTTCTTACTCCAGTTTTGAAATTGAAGTTTTTAGTATCAACCAGTATACCTGATAAAAGTGCATCTGCCTCAGCCTTGTTCAGCTCCGGCTTTTCAGTTGTATACTGTACAAGCTCTGTCACAAGCTCTGAGGTCGATGAAGCATAGGCTTCTATATAGGATAAGGCAACTCCTGATATTGCATCCTGTGCCCTTCTGTGATGGTCAATGACAACCTTTCTCGGAGCACTCTTTGCTACCTCAGAATTAAGAACATAGCCCAATGAGTGTACATCCACTACAACGAGAAGATCATTTTCTCCTATTGTTTGTTCCATATTCGTTGAAGGTATGAATAAATCATCATACAAGCCTGTTTCCATTAAATTGGACATCAGGTCTGAAACGTTTCTGTGTGGGTCATCCATAAGTATGTTTGACGGCTTATCAAGTGATCTTGCAATTGCGTGGATACCAATTGCACCACCTAAGGAATCCATATCCGGATTGCCGTGTCCCATAATATATATATGTTGGCTTTCAAGCATCAGGTCTCTTAAAGCATGTGCAACAACCCTTGACCTTACCTTTGATTTCTTCTCCATTTCCCTGGAGTTTCCACCGAAGAAGGATAGCTTTTCACCTGTTTTAATAACTACCTGGTCACCGCCACGTCCTAAGGCCAGCTCCTTTGCAACTCCGGCTGCGTCACCGTCTGCAGAAACTGAGCCATTATCATAGCTGACTCCCATACTTAGAGTTGGCTCTAAAGTATTACCCTGGTCAATGTTTTTAATTCTGTCCAATATTGGGAATTTCTTTTTGACCTCATCTCTTAAAACTTCAAAGGGTACTATGATAAGTGCCTTATTGTTTGAGTATCTTTTCATAAAGCCTTTAAGCTCAGCAGTATAGTCCAAAAGTATTTTTTCAACAGCTGCAGCCACAAATGGCTTTTTGTCATCCGGCGCTGAATTCAATACTTCATTTAAGTTGTCTACTTCAGCCAGGATAGTTACAATCTTACTGTCCTCAGCCTTTTTAACCACTGTATAGTCAGTAAGATGTAAGAATATAAGATCCTCTTCAAATTCATCTGCTGCTGCTGTATATCTTATGGCCTCCGGTTTGAATACCCTGCCCTTTATACCAATGAATTCAGGTACTTCACCCTTCCATACCTTTTCCAAATCTATATTCATGACATCTTCAATTTCATTTAAAACAGTACCATCTGAGAGCTCTCCAAATTTTTTATTATACCAGGAAATGGTTCCATCCCTGGTAAAGGAAACGATTGGAAAAACAGATTCAGTACCAGCCTCAACCAAGGAAGGCTTTAGCTTGTTGATTGAATCATTAATAAACTTATCCCAGGATTTACGTTTGAAAATATGGAGCTTGTTAAGCAGTAAAAATATTACAATCAAGGCTATTATCAATAGTGCAGCAGCAATATACTGCTGTGTCATGATAAAGTAAGCAAACACAGCAAGAGACAATAGGATATAGAGTATCTGCTCCCTGTTGAATCTTGAATACTTATCCATACTTACTCCTCCTTTTGGGGATTAATCATCCACTTAATATAATTATACAAGCTTTTTCCTGACAGGTTTCTAAAATCCAGTACTGAGTCAATTATTGCCAATAGAATAAACGGGTTTATTCCTGTGAAGAACATCAAGGATAAAATACCCAGTACCTTGAAAAGTCTGTTCCTGATCTTTAATCTGGCAGTCATAAACCACCAGATAAGTGAGCTTCCACCGGCTATTCCAAGATAATTTACAAGCCCATAGCCAGTATGGAACAATATGCTACCGGATCTTATATTTGAGCTGTCCAGGTACATTCCGCCCAACATGAATATAAAGCCGAAGAATAAGAGCAGTGGATTAATCTTGATTTCCGAAAAATATGGTACCTCAGCCGGATTTATTCTGGCGCTTTTCAAGAATCTTTTTGCCAGCCTCAACCCAAGATAACCTATGGTGATTCCATACTGTATAACAACTGCAGGGGACTGGTCTATGATAAATCTTGGTGTTATGGAGTCAGATACTTCTTTAAATGCAAGCTTCTGACTTTCCGGCAATGTTGTTTTACTTTGCTCAATCATGCTTAGAATAATATTCTGTCCTGTTTTGGCAACACCATTAAAAAAGCTGACCAAATCTGTTTTTTCAATGATGTATATGAATATTCCAGTATTTGCAATTATACTTAATGCTGCAGCTCCGCCTAAAATCATCAATGCCTTCGCTGGAGACACATCAAGCTTTAAAATCAAAATATGCCCAAGGGTCATAATAATAAACGTCACAGTAGCCATTAGTAGGTTCTCAGGACCTCCCAATAAAGCATAGGGCAGAAGCCCTGCAATTCCTGTTAATAATGCTGCATTCCATCCGAATCTCGTATAAACATAGGCGAGATACACGGGGCAAATTAATGCTGCAAATATATAAAATCCCTGGGAGAATATTATCCCGATATTAACTAAAAGGAACAGTATTGAGATGTGGAGCCATTGCCTGTTGTCTTCTTGTCTTAAATTATTTTCGCTCATAATCATTTCCTTTATTGTGTATTCCTTATCATACCCTTAATTGTATAATCAATTGGTCTTATATGCAAAAATAAGCTATTTGATAGTCCAAAAAAGAAAAAGGTCCGTACTCAAGTACAGACCCGACTCATTATTCTGTTGTGAAAGGAAGCAATGCTATGTTTCTTGATCTCTTTATTGCTTCAGTTAAAACTCTCTGGTGCTTAGCACAAGTGCCTGAAATTCTTCTAGGAAGAATCTTGCCTCTTTCAGTTATGAATTTTCTTAGCTTAGGAACATCTTTATAATCTATAGCATCAACTTTGTCTACACAGAATTGACATACTTTTCTTTTAGCTCTTCTGGCTCTCGGATTATTCTTCTTGAAATCTCTTCCGCCGTCTTTGCTGTCTCTCATTTCTCTTGCCATAATATCCTCCTTTTGAATACTTTCCCTGTTTACCAGGGCTTAGTTCGGATGATTTAAAGCCGTATATGACAGATCATTTTTCTTTGGACCGGGGAGTCCTCTAAAAATCTGCCTTCAATATAAAAGCAATATTCATGATACCATTTTGCAGTATAAAATTCAATATTAATAAAAAATAATACCTTAAAATTTTTGTACCGTGAATTTTCAAGGTAAACGCAACTCCATTAACGTAAATACCCAGAGCCACAGGGATATGCTAAAAAATTACGCAGATTCAGCTGGTTTACAAAACCCTGTCAATTGGCTCTGTAAGCCACTTAATACCCTCTTTTTTTCAAAGTAAGTGTCAAACCAAAAATAAACCAAGAATTAACTGAAAGCCCTCCAAGATACTATGATATGTTTCTTCTTTTAGCGTTATAATAAAGCTAGAATTTTTAGAAGTGAAATATCTATTGACTTAGAAGCAGTTATTGAGGCGTATATGGAAAAAATCAAAGGTCTTTTCGGACCTCATCATAATAAACCTGAATCAGAATTTAAAAAGTTTTTGAAATTTGTTGGTCCCGGACTATTAGTTACAGTTGGCTTTATAGATCCCGGAAACTGGGCATCAAATATTGCTGCGGGTTCCTCCTATGGTTACTCATTGCTGTGGATGGTCACACTATCCACTCTGATGCTCATAGTATTGCAGCATAATGCAGCACATCTTGGCATAGTTACTGGTTCTTGTCTGTCGGAGGCAGCCTATCATTATCTTCCGAAAAAGATTATGTACCCGGTTTTGTTATCAGCTGTTGCAGCATCTGTCGCCACTGCATTAGCTGAAATATTGGGTGGTGCAATAGCACTTCAAATGCTTTTCGGTCTGCCAATCAAGCTAGGTTCAATACTTGTCACCATATTCGTTATTTGGATACTGTTTTCAAATTCCTATGGAAAGCTTGAAAAATGGATAATAGGGTTTGTAAGCATCATTGGAATATCCTTCCTCTTTGAGCTGCTGCTTGTAAAGGTGGAATTCAACATGGCACTCCCTGCCTTTGTTATTCCCTCATTCCCAAAAGGTTCCATGCCCATTATAATGTCCGTTTTAGGTGCAGTAGTAATGCCCCACAACCTTTTTCTGCATTCTGAAATCATCCAGTCCAGGGAGTTTCATCTGGAGGATGAGTCAGTAATTGAAAAGCAATTATCCTATGAATTTTACGATACCCTGTTTTCTATGATAATAGGCTGGGCAATAAATTCTGCAATGATTATATTAGCAGCTGCTACCTTTTTTAAGTCAGGTACTGTGGTTGAAAGCCTGGCTCAAGCCCAGGAGCTTTTGGTACCACTTCTAGGAAAAGGAGCAGGCTTGGTTTTCGCCCTGGCTTTATTGTTTGCAGGCCTGTCCTCAGCCATAACCTCAGGGATGGCTGGAGGCTCAATCTTTGCCGGAATGTTCGGTGAACCATACAATATAAAAGATAAGCATTCAAAGGTTGGTGTCGTAGGTATTATTCTATTAAGTGTAGTAATAATATTTTTCATCAATAACCCATTCCAAGGACTGGTTTACTCACAGATGATACTTTCAATCCAACTGCCCATTACAATAATACTCCAGGTTTATTTAACCTCATCCCAGAAGGTTATGGGAAAATACAAGAACACACTTTTAAACAAGTCCATACTTATACTGATTACTATCCTTGTAACAATACTGAATGTCCTGCTCTTAAGATCTTTCCTTGTCTAATATCCAAGATACTAATCAATATTTATCTTTGGAGGATAATTCAATAAAAAAACAGCGTTGTTAATAAACAACGCTGTTTTTTATATGTTTGCTTTTATATACGGCTTGGCTCCGTTCGCAGCTTAACCTGTTCCCCAACAGACGCTGTTTCACGGAATTTTAAAATGGAATGTCTCCTTCATCCACTGGAGTCAAATCCTCAAATCCTCCGCCAAAATCAGATCCACTATTCATGTCAAAATCGCCTCTTCCAGAAGTTCCTCTTGATCCAGACTTATCGCCCCATTCAATGAACTGTACTTCCTCAGCAACGACCTCTGTTACATATCTTTTGGTTCCATCCTTGGCATCATATGATCTTGTTTGAATTCTGCCAGCAATGCCTATCAGCTTACCCTTAGTCACGTATTGAGCAGTAGACTCAGCCTGCTTGCCCCATATAACTATTGGAATAAAATCAGCTTCTTTTTGTCCGTCTTTAGAAAATCTTCTGTCCACGGCTATAGTCAGTGTTGTAACTGCTGTTCCTGATCCTGGAGTGTACTTCAGTTCAGGGTCCTTAGTCAATCTTCCGATAAGTATTACTTTATTCATTCTTTACCACCATTAACCTTCCAATACAATTATTATGTGACGGATAACTCCATCAGTAATTCTGTAGATTCTGTCTAGTTCTTTTGGTAAAACCGGTTCACTTTCAAAGTTCATCAGAACATATGTACCTTCGTTAACTTTGTTGATTTCGTAAGCAAGTCTTCTCTTGCCCCAGATATCAACATTATCAACAGTACCTCCGCCATTTACTATAACACCTTTGAATCTTTCGATTAGGTTATTTACACCTTCCTCATCTAAAGATGGATGTGCTATAAATATGGTTTCATACTTTCTCATAATGTCACCTCCTCCCCCTGGCCTATGATCATACGTCAATTTTCGTATGACAGGGATTACAAGTTTTAATGTTACCATAAATGAGAAGGTAATTCAAATGTGAATTTACAGATTTTCCTTTTTAACTACAACTTTTTTTGCGTCCTTTTCAAATTTGCTCCTTGGGAGCATTACCATGCGGCCACAGCCTGTGCATTTGATTTTAATGTCAGCACCCATTCTTATTATTTCCCATTCATAGGAACCGCACGGATGCTGCTTTTTCATGTGTACAACATTACCAAGCTCATATTCTGTTATCATCTGACAATTCCTCCTTCCGGGTAAATATTAATTCCGGTTTTAATGCCCTCATCCTGAAATGCCTTTAATATGTCGCGTCTGAGATCATTCTCATACTGCCAGTGGTTTTTGTATTCTGCCTTCCCCTGCGTTCTTAAAGTAGCTCCGATGTCTCTTATGTTAACAACACCCACAACATCAGGACCAATTATGAGTTCACTATGGGACTTTTTGAATTCCTCAGCAACATGATTTAAAATCTCTATTGCCCTTTCAACTGACTGTCCCGGAGATATTGTAACATCCACCAGGAATCTTCTGTCTCCCCTTGATACATTAGTAACTTCTTCAATGTTGCCGTTCGGGATTATATGCATGTCTCCATTGAAGTCTCTTAATATCGTTGTCCTCATGCCTATTTCTTCAACAAAGCCGGATTTTGTACCGACTGTTATGAACTCACCTATCTTATACTTGTCTTCTATTATAATAAATAGTCCTGACAGTATATCCTTAATAAAGCTCTGGGCACCCAAGCCTATTGCAACTCCTCCGACACCTGCCAAGGTGAAGCCGATGGGCCCGAAGTACAAAGTTATTATATAGGCAATGGCAAACAAATATAGGGTATAGGCAATAACACTGTTGAAAAGTGATTTTAGTGTCTTTGACTTTAAAGGATCTGCATTCTTCCCCTTGATTGCATCTCCCCTGTCAATGACACGGGTCACAAGCTTTTGCAGCAGTTTGATTACTATAGTGACAACAACAATTACCACTATAGTCATTATTAGTTTACTTCCACCACTTAACGCACTTGTCTTAAGTTCATCAAGTATTTTCGTATTATCCATTGTATCCCCTTAAATACAACACCCATATTATGAGCTTGTATATAAAATTTATTCAAATGACTTTCTTGTTTCATTAATTTGATTATAACATCCAAAGGCAGTCTTAATATCTGGTAATTAGTCTTACCTTCATAGTAAATCTAAAATGTTACATTTACTTGAATTCACAGCCTACTTTATCCATATTTAATATTTGCATTGTATATTGAAACTGAAATAAAATTTGGAGGTGTCAGATTTGAACAGAATAATGAAATTGGCCATGGCTGTCACTTTATCCTTTCCTCTTCTGATTACAGGCTGCTCACAAAAAGAAGTTAATGATATAACAAGTCAGTCAAAGGATATAACATCACAAGCTGCAGAAGGACTGAAAACACTTGGATCAAGCGCATTTGATATAGCAAATAAGACAGTTAATGATATTAAGGGATATATCAATAAGGAAAAGGACGGTTCAGTAACGGATAAATCCTCCTTGGAGGAAAGCTGGAACAAGCTTAAGGAAAAGTTCAATGAAATGGCAGAAAGTGCCAAGACTGAAGAAATCAAAGGTAAAATCAATGATGCCCTATCAAAGCTTGAAGAGCAGTTCAATGCCCTGTCCAAGGACCTTGAAAACAACAAGGATGTAGCTTCAGCCAAAACCGCAATTACCAATTTCTGGAATTCGGCTTTGGAAAAGCTGAATGAATTGATGAAGTAAAAGATAAAAACAAACCAGTAAAATAATCATATATAATGTAGCTATAAAATTATCTGAGGTAACTAAATATGAAGCTAGTAGAAGTAGAATCCAAGATCAAAAGTACAGGTCACTATACCCCTGGCGTAATATCCAACGGTATGCTTTATGTATCTGGGCAGCTCCCGGCTGATCCTGATACGGGGAAGACCATTGATGGTGATATTAAGGCACAGACAAAAAGAGCTCTGCTTAATGTTGAAAGAGTATTAACAGCAGCCGGACTTACTAAGAACAATGTGGTTCAGTGCAGGGTTTATATTCCGGATGTGGCTTTATGGGGCGACGTAAATCAGGTATACTCTGAATTCTTCATGGATCATAAGCCTGCAAGGGTTGTTGTCCCTTCAAGAAACCTGTTTGGTGATGCCCTTGTAGAAATAGAAGCCATAGCTGAAATGAATCCTGAAGAATAGAAGGTACTTAATATCCAAATCACTTAAAGACAATTGAGTATATGTAGTTTAAAGTACTTGAAAGTATCTGAAAGTATTTGAAAGTATTTGAGTGAAAAGAAGAAACCTGGCTTAACAGCCAGGCTTCTTCTTTATCTGAATTGTGTTCTTTTCTAAGTTATATTTTCTAATTCTTTGCTAGTACGTTATTTGCTATGACTGATGCTATGAGGCTAGGGATGCTGGGCTTTTTAACAGGTCCGGGAACCTTACCCACCTTATCAGACATTGCAATTTCCAATGCTTCCTTTTCTTCAAGTGAAAGAATAAAGTCTGATTTTCCATCAACAACCGGCTTTGAATAAACTGAGCAGTTTGATCCGCCAAATATATTTGTCAGTATCAATCCATCTCTGTTTGCATCTAAAAGCGCAACTGAGAAGGACAATTCAGGACCCATATCCTGGAATGCCCTATATCTGACCATACCTACATTCTGAATGCACCTGGCCATTTTTGCTTCTACTTCTTCCATTTTTTTGGTCACTTCTTCGGATAATGCAGATGCATTATCCACTATGTCTAGATTTTCGTTTATCAGATCTTCAAGATTTTTAGCTCTTCCCTTCCTGAAGGTTCTTTTATATGCACCATTGAATTCTTTCATTTTATTATAAAGTATTGCTACCATAACGCTTAAAACTATGACTGAAGCTATAAGAACTAAGAGTACCACGGTTAAACCGGGTCCCAATTTATCTAATATCGAATTCATCTATTTGAAATGCCCCCTAATTTTCTAGTTTAAAGATCTCGAGTATGCGGTCCAAATCCTCGTTACTATAATACTCAATCTCTATTTTCCCCTTAGTTTTTGTCTTTGGCTTAAAGGTGACCCGGGTACCAAGGACTCCCGTGATCTTTTCCTCAAGATCCTTAAGAAAAACATCTTTTTTCTTTTCAGTGTTCCTGAGTTTCTTCATTTTATCCTGGGTTTTGATATACGTCTCTAAAGCTCTGACCGATAAGCCCTCATCGATGGCTTTTTGACAGACCTTTAATTGTAAATCACCTGAAGGAAGCGCTAACAGCGCTCTGCCATGTCCTTCGGTTATTACACCTTCCTTAAGATACTCCAATACTCTTTCATCAAGATTAAGAAGTCTCATTGTGTTCGTTATCGCTACCCTTGATTTTCCTACACGGCTGCTGATCTCTTCCTGCTTCAAGCCATGGTCATCCATAAGCCTTTTGAATGCCTGGGCTTCTTCCACCGGATTCAAGTCCTGTCTTTGAATATTCTCTATTAGAGATATCTCCAGGAGCTTTCTGTCATCCAGATCCATGTAGACTACAGGTACCTCTTTCAAACCAGCTTGTTTAGCGGCTCTCCAGCGTCTTTCACCTGCAACGATTATATAGTCTCTACCGTTTTTATCTTTCATTACGATAATCGGTTGAATTATTCCATGTTCTTTGATTGATTCAGTAAGCTCGGTAAGTTTACTGTCATCAAAATGTCTTCTAGGTTGGTTTTTATTAGGTTTGATCTTGTTGATGCTTATTTTGTCTGATTGCTTAACTTCTTCCTCTGACTCTGTAGGCAATAAGGAATCAAGACCTTTACCAAGTCCAAATTTTCTGCTCATATTATTTCTCCTTATTTTTCTTCAGGAATTCCCTGGAGAAATTGCCGTATGCCTCTGCTCCCCTGCATTTGGGATCGTACAGGAATATCGGAAGTCCAAAGCTTGGTGCTTCTGCCAATCTGATGTTATTCGGGATTGTGCTCTTATACAGAACATCTCCAAAATGTTTTTTAAGCTCCTTGGCAACTTCCATATTTAAGTTCTTTCTTGGGTCATACATACTAAGGAGAACGCCTTCAATTTTAAGATCCCTGTTTAGTCCCTTATTTACCCTGTTGATGGTATCCATAAGCTGGCCGATACCCTCCATTGCAAAATACTCACTCTGGACTGGTATTATAACTGAGTTTGATGCTGTTAAAGCATTGATACTCAAGAGTCCAAGTGATGGAGGACAATCGATAAAAACAAAATCAAAATTTAGGCTATTTAATTCATCCAATCTTGAAGCAAGCGCTTTTTCTCTGTTCTCCAGCCCTACAAGCTGGATATCGGCTCCTGCCAATTCAATATTGGATGGTATTAATGAAAGGTTTTTTACTGTAGGTACTGGAATTACTATGTTCTTGACTTCAGTATCCCCTAATAAGAGATCATAGGTGGAATATTCAAGAGAATTCTTCTCTATACCTAATCCGGATGTAGTATTTCCCTGTGGATCCATATCTACAACCAATATCTTTTTACCCTTCATCGCAAGGTAAGCTGAAAGATTTATTGTGGTGGTAGTCTTGCCGACACCGCCTTTTTGATTAAAAATGCTGATTATTTTCAATTTGGCTCTCCTTGCTCTTTTTATTATAGCTAATTCAAAACTGTGATTGTATTTTTTAAACAGCTTTTGTTAAATTTAAGTAATTTCCAAATGCTCTGCGTGTCTAATTTTAAAAGGGCAAATAAACAAGCCACAATCTACACCATTAATTATTATCCACAGTTTTTAAGGATTAATTTTACATAATGTAAAGTATTTGTAATTTTTTAAGTGGAATCCGTGTCAAAAACTCTTATTGAAAATTCTTACATGCCAGCTTGGACGAAAATTACAGTTAACCCCTAAAAAAAGTGGCTGAAAACGTGGCTAATATTCACTTCTATAAAAATGTTTCACGTGAAACATTCAGACCATTTCTTTACGATTATTCTACCATAGATAGCATAGATATTGATATCAGTAAAAACAAAAGAGCAACAATTTACGAATTTTTTGGGCTAAATTAGACAGACTTATTTTTAATGAAATTAACTAAAAATCACCTATTATCCTTGATGCACAGTGCTTTTCCAGCACTCTGCCCCAAAAATAATAAAATCAGCGAAATTTCATAAAAATTTTAGACACGAAAAAAATATTTTAATCATATTCTTTTTTACCATCGAAAAATTATCGTAATTGTAAAATTATCCACATAGCTTTTCTTATACCCTCTATTATTAATTCCTTGAAAAAGTGTTACCCAACAAATTCCCGGCTTTAAGGTCATCCCACCCCTGCCCTATTCTGAATATTTTGGATCATCAATCGTACGAATAATTCTATCTACAACATAAAAAGCATTTTGTCCTTTAATAGAACGTATGTTCTTTTAGTGTTAACATACACTCCATTCAAACCCTTTTTATAATTTAAAAGATATCCACAGGTTAAGTGTGTTTCTGTGGATATCTTTTAAATATTCCCTCATTCTTATCAAGGAATGATTATAGAATTTTCATTGCTAATATATTTTGATTCCATTCTATTTAGTTAGATTTTCAAATTTCAATGTTGCTATCAGCCATTCTT
>JASDTM010000081.1:0-3010 GCA_041891535.1 Clostridiaceae bacterium | reverse complement strand
GGCTCTGATCATTGTTTCCTCATCAACTTCCTTTGCTCCGGCTTCAATCATCATGACTCTTTCCTTTGAGGAAACTACAAGTAAATCAAGGTCTGAAGCTTCTCTTTCCTTTGAAGTAGGATTTAAAACAAAGTTTCCGTCAATAAGTCCGACCTGCACTGCTGCAATTGGAGTTGTAAAAGGAATTGAAGAGGTATAAAGAGCTGCACTTGCTGCATTTATAGCAAGAACCTCTGGGAGATTGTCATTTTCTACAGAAACTACTGTACAAACAACCTGTACATCATTTCTTAATCCCTTTGGAAATAAAGGTCTTAAAGGTCTGTCAGTTGCTCTTGCAGCTAATATTGCCTTCTCAGAAGGTCTTCCCTCTCTTTTGATAAATCCTCCGGGGATTTTACCTACTGCATATAGTCTTTCCTCATAGTCTACGGACAGTGGGAAGAAATCCACTCCATCCCTTGGAGAGTCAGACATATTTACGTTTACTAATATTACGGTGTCCCCGTAATTTACGAACATGGCACAATCAGATAAATAACCGATTTCGCCCAGTTCCATACCCATTTCGCGGCCTGCGACCTGAGTGGTTAAGTTTGGCTTCATAAAATTCTCCTTTTAAGCTGCCTCTTTGGAACATATATGTAATTATATGCCGCACATCTCAAAGATAAGTTCCTTAAGAGGTCCGGATTATAATTAAATATACATTGCCGAGGCAAATACTCACATTTCATTATAACAAAGAAATCAAATTAATTCTTTCATTTTCACATCAGTTAATAAGTTATTCACGAAAAAAAGGTTCCTGATAAACAAGAACCTTTTTCGTAAAAACCTATTTTGATTACTTTCTTATGCCTAGCTTAGCTATGATATCTCTGTATCTTTCGATATCTTCCTTCATAAGATAGTTAAGAAGTCCTCTTCTCTGACCGATCATCATGAATAGACCTTTTCTTGAGTGATGATCTTTTTTATGGATCTTCAAGTGCTCTGTAAGTTCGTTGATTCTGTATGACAATACAGCTATCTGAACTTCTGCAGAACCAGTATCACCCTCATGTCTTGCATGAGCAGCCATGATTTCTTGCTTCTTTGCCTTATCTAACATGGACATTACCTCCTGTTTTTAATCGCCTTTATCCGTGAAAAGGGACGGCATCCCACTTACTCAGAAAAAGGTTCCGCAAGTCATTATAGCAGATAGTAAATAAATCCACAATAACGATTTTTTTGATTTTTACCTTAAAAAGTGGTATTTTTACTTGATTTCGTTTCTCAAAACAGCCTTGGGCCTTATGGCAGCATAGTTATTATCCAATCTGAGCTGTTCTTTAAGCTCGTCAATGGTGTCATACTTAATCATTCCCCTCATCCATTCTAAGAAGTAGAGCTTGATTTCTGAGCCATAAATATCTTTGTTGAAATCTAATATATATGTTTCCACGGTAATAGGATTATTGTCTGAAATCGTCGGATTGGTACCCACTGAGGTTATTCCTCTGTAAATTACTCCATCCAGTTCAACATTTGTATAGTAAACCCCATCCATTGGAATGAGCATGTTCTCATCAAAGCTCATATTTGCGGTTGGATAACCCATTGCCTTTCCATTTCTCTTTCCGGGTATTACAGTGCCCCTTAACATGAAAGGTTCAATCAAAAGACTGTTAGCCTCGCTTAGTCTGCCCTCTTCTATCAGAGTTCTTATCCTTGTTGAAGAATATAAGCCCTCTTCATCTGCCTCAGGATCAATCACAATAAGCTCAAACCCTAGCTTTTCGGATAATTCCTTAAGTGTATGGGCATTTCCCATGTTTTTATATCCATACTTATAGTTAAAGCCAATGACAAGGCCTTTGGCATTGTATTTTTCGAGTAGGAGCCTTATAAAATCCTCAGGTGATGTCTGCATGAATTCAAAGGTGAAATCCACAAGTGCAACTATATCAATGCCGGCACTTCTCAATATATGGATCTTCTGTTCATTATCCATTAAAAGTTTTGGAACTCTTTCAGGGCATGCAACAGATAATGGGTGGTTGGTAAATGTATAAACCAGGCTTTTGCTGTCATTTAAGAGAGCTTCATCCACGACTCTGTTTATCAGTGCCATGTGTCCTTTATGGAGTCCATCGAAGCTTCCCAGTGCTATATATGTCTTGTATTCAAGTTTTTTATTGTACTCATTATCTAGTATTATCATATCTTTATCCATGTTAAACCCTGTATTTTAAATTGAGTTCTCCGTTTTTGAATTCTGCTAAACCAAGAAATTCATCTTTATTGTCGTAAAGCCTTAACATTCCCTCAGCTTTAATCCCATTGACCAAAGCAGGGTCCTTCATCTTCACTCCGTTAATTAGGAGCTTTGAAAATTTATCGTCTGCAGTAAGTTTGGGATATTCGCAAAAAATTGTATCAGCCTTAATTATTCTACTTCTTTTATCAAATGTGTCAATATCTGCCATGTTTACAGCATCATCTAAAGTAAAGCCTCCAGTCAAGGTTCTGACCAAATCAGTCATTACTATTGGGATATTAAGCTTCTCTCCAATATCCCTTATGAGACTTCTAATATATGTACCCTTGGAACACCTTACTTTAATGGTAAATTCAGGGAAATCGTATTTTTGAAGTTTAATATCAAAAATCGTAATATCCCTTGGTTCCCTTTCAATTTCTATACCTTGTCTTGCAAGCTCATACAGCCTTTTGCCATCCTTTTTCAAGGCAGAATACATGGGAGGTATCTGTTTGATATCTCCCTGAAATGTATTTAATATATCTGACAATTCTTGATAAGAGATGGTCTTGCAAAGGAGTGATTCTTTATCTATTCCTTCAGTAATTTTACCCGTAATATCCAGGGTATCCGTGGATAATCCGAACTTTGCTGAGGCAATATATTCCTTTTCACCTTCAACCAATATATCTGCAAGCTTTGTGTAAGTGCCTAAAAGTACTGGCAGCACACCTGTTGCCAGTGGATCCAAGGTACCAGTAT
>JASDTM010000080.1:0-3110 GCA_041891535.1 Clostridiaceae bacterium | reverse complement strand
AATCATAGGTATTATCATTGATTATCTTTATCAGTATGTACATTTTTGTGGAAATAAAGTATAATTAGATGATAAATGTGATTTTAGGGAGGTGCCAGATAACAAATGGAGAACGGCAGTAATTCAAACCTGCAGAATACAATGCAGTTCAAGTTGGATAAGGATAAGAAAATCCAGACAAAAGAGATTTTAAGCGAAGTCTATCAGTCCTTATCAGAAAAAGGATATAACCCGGTGAATCAGATGGTGGGATATCTAATTTCAGGTGACCCTACATACATAACAAATCATAAAGGGGCTCGGGCTCTCATAAGAAGGCTCGAAAGGGATGAAATTTTAGAGGAAGTCTTAAAAACTTATTTGGATATCAAGTAATTATGAGGTGCCTTTTGTTTGGCACCTCATAATTATGTTAAAAAATTTGCTATAATTAAGAGTGATGTATTATTTTTAAACGGAGGTGTAGTATGAGAATCTTAGGTTTGGACGTCGGAGACAGGCGTATTGGAATAGCAGTATCAGATCCTACAGGGCTCATTGCTACTGGCCTTAACGTATTAAAAAGGACTTCCCTTGAAGAAGACCTTAAAGAAATACTGAAATATGTGGAAGAGTATAAGGTTGATGCAGTAGTATCAGGCCTTCCAAAGAATATGGACGGAACCACTGGGTTTCAAGCCAATAAAGTGCTGGACTTTTTGGAAGAGCTAAAAAAAGTGTACTCCGGAAAGATCATTACATGGGATGAAAGACTTACAACAGTAAGCGCACACAGGCTCATGGCTGAGAAGAAGACGAAGATAAATAAGAGAAAACAGGAAGTGGACAAGATAGCAGCTTGTTATATCCTGCAAGGATACCTGGATTCAGGTGCATTTAAAAAAGAGTAGGTTTGAAATTTATGCCGGCGGTAGGTCGGCTTAAAGATATATTTCCTCCGGGAATGGCTGGTGGAATACAAATAATAAAAAAAGGAGAATATGATCTTAAGATCATATGTGAACTATATGGAAAACATGACAGACATCATTGTGCTGACTGCAGATGATGGAGAAGAATTCGAAGTAGAGGTAATCGACAGAGTAGAGGTTGGTGACGCTGAGTATTTTATAGTCAGACCATCAGGTGAGGAAGATGTATTCACTGCACTTAGAGTGGATTTTGACGAGGAAGGAAACGAGGTATTTTCAACCGTTGACTCAGATGAGGAAATGGAAGCAATTGAAGAGGCATATAACTTAAATATGCTGGACGAGGACAGTAATTAATGGCAAACATTGAAAAGAATATGGTTGACAGAATGAAGGCAGTTCTTAAGGAAGGCGGCTCCAAGCTGACTCCTCAAAGACTTGCTATCCTAGATGTCATAATTGCACAGGAGGGCAAGCATCTTACCATAGAGGAAATCTATGACAAGGTAAGGGATGTCAAGCCTGAAACAGGAGTGGCAACAGTTTACAGAACTATTTTACTGTTAGAGGAATTAGGAATAGTAAAGAAACTGGATTTAAATGATGGTATATACCGTTATGAAATAAACCACGAAGAAGAAGTCCATGGACATCATCACCTGATCTGCAGTGCCTGCGGAAAGGTTGAGGAAGTCAGGGGAGATCTTTTGGATAATGTGGAACAGATTATAGAGACTGATTATAAATTCAGAATTAAAGACCATTCGCTTAAATTCTACGGTTTGTGCAGTGATTGCTTCAGAATTGAAAGCGGAGGAAAAGATGAAAGTAAATAACAATATGAGCTCTAACAGCGGTAATGAAAAAAAGACCGTCAACGGGGCTTCTGAAATAAATTTAAGAGAAGTAAAAGAAAAAATAAGTGCTAAGCCCTTCAGGAAAAAGCCTGTAAGAGTAAATAAAAATGTTACGAAGCAAGAGTTATCTGAAGTAGCAGTCAATATAGAAGCTATAAAACCAGTAAAAACTGAAAAGAAAGTAAATCCCTTAAACAGAGGAAATTTTGGGAACAGACCCAATAGAAAGCCTGATATCCCTGGACTTACGGCAACTGATTCAAGAGTTCAATCAAAATCAAAAACAAATGGGAAAAGTACTGTAAAAGAAACAGTGAAGATAATTCCTTTGGGTGGAATAGATGAAATAGGAAAGAACATGACTGCCATCGAGTACAAGGATGAAATAATCGTCATTGACTGCGGTCTGAAATTCCCAGAGGATGAAATGCTGGGTGTTGATATAGTTATTCCTGATGTCAACTTTCTTTTAAAGAACAAGGAAAAGGTCAAGGGCTTTTTCATAACCCATGGACACGAGGATCATATAGGTGCTCTGCCATACATCCTGAAGCAGATTAATATTCCTGTTTATGCAACAAGACTTACTCTTGGCCTTATTGAAATAAAGCTAAGAGAGCATAAGCTGTTTGACATTGTAAAACTAAACACTGTAAAACCAAGGGATGTCATTAAGCTTGGAGGTATGGAGGTTGAGTTTATCAAAACCAATCACTCCATTGCTGATGCAGCTGCAATTGCTATACATACTCCAGTTGGGACAATTGTGCATACAGGAGACTTCAAGGTTGATTTAACTCCTGTAGATGGAGATGTCATTGACCTTGCAAGATTTGCCCAGTTAGGTGAACAGGGCGTATTAGTATTAATGGCTGACTCCACCAATGTGGAAAGACCTGGATACACCTATTCAGAAAGCACCATAGGTCAGAATTTTGAAAGAATATTCCTGGGAGCAAAGGGAAGAATCCTTGTTGCTACTTTCTCAAGTAATATTCATAGATTGCAGCAAATTGCCCAGGCAGCCATAAAGCTTGGAAGAAAATGTGTTTTCTCCGGCAGAAGCATGGAAAATGTAGTGGCAGTTGCAAGGGAGCTTGGATACTTAAATATCGAGGATAAGCACATTATCAGTATAGATGAGGTATCAAGATTCAGGGATGACCAGCTTTGTATAATGACCACCGGAAGCCAGGGTGAGCCCATGAGTGCACTTACCAGAATGGCAATGGGTGAACATAGAAAGATTACAATCAAACCAGGAGATATGGTTATTTTGTCTTCCCATCCTATTCCAGGAAATGAAAAACTTGTATCAAAAATTGTAAATCAATTATTTAAA
>JASDTM010000079.1:0-3112 GCA_041891535.1 Clostridiaceae bacterium | reverse complement strand
CCTTAAAGAGACATCTGTTGTAGGTGAAGTAATTGAAACAGAGCCAAGATTCAGCTTGGCCATTGAAGCAGCATTAGGTGCATTCATCGGAAACATAATTACTGCAACTGATACTCAGGCCAAGGATTTGATTTCTGTTCTAAAATCCCAAAATCTGGGCAGATGTACATTTCTTCCAAGAAATGTCATAAAAGCAAACAGAATTGCAATGCCTAATTTCAAGACTACCAAAGTATTGGGATTTGCCAGCGATTTGGTTAAAACTGACATAAAATACAAAGAGATTATAGACAGTATTTTGGCAAGAACCATAGTGGTTGAAACCATGGATGATGCTGTCAGTGCTGCAAGGGAAACAAACTACAGGATAAAGATTGTAACTTTGGATGGTGATATTATTGCATCCGGAGGTGCGATGACAGGAGGCTCCTTAAAAACCCAAAGAGGTGGAATCATATCAAGAAAGGCTGATATTTCAGTTCTTGAATCCCAGATTGAAGATAATAAATCAAAAATAAAATCCTTTGAAGATAAGATTTCCGGAATCAGGGCTGAGCTTGATGTTATCTACAATAAAACCAATTCTGAAATGGATAAGCTAAGATCAGGTGAGCTCGAGCTTGCAAGAGCAGTTGAAAGGGAAGATGGGTTTAAAAGAGAAATATTAAAGATTAAAGGCTTAATCGAGGATCAGGGTAAAGAATCCACATCGGTAGAAAGTGCCCTTAGGAATTCATTAAAAGCCATCTCTGAGCTTGAGGGAAAAATCAATTCAAAGGAAACTGAAATAAAGGAAATTGAAGTTAAACTTGATGAAGTTAAAAAGCTGAGAACTGAAAAATTCCAGGAATTTGACGAATTAAAGGATAAAATTACTGATGCCAGAGTCATTGCAGGTAAGAATGAAAGTGAACTCAAACAGGCAAAAGAGTCCATAAACAATTTAAATCACATCGGACTAAATATTACTGCTGAGATTGAAAACCTGATTAAGGAAAAGACTACTTTGGAATTAGTTACTAATGAACTTACCGAGGAGATTGAAAAGCTTAAGGATAGAAAAAAACTTCTTGAAGTAGAAATGAAAGAGCTTGATAAAAATACGATTGATCTTGAAGCTTCAGAGACTAAAATCAAATCTGAAATCAAAGAAAAATCAAGCAAGCTTTCAGTTCTCAGGGATGAATATTACTCGGCTGAAAAGGATCTTTATAAAACAAATCTACAGCTTGAAAAATATGAATCTGACAGAAATGATTTAATTCAAAAGCTGAATGAAGATCTTAATATTACCCTGGCTGAAGCCTTTGACAAGGCTGTTGTATTGGAGTCAAAGCCTAAGGCAAGGAAAAGAATCAGTGAAATTAAGGGCTTGATCTCTGCTTTAGGTACAGTTAATTTAAGTGCCATAGAAGAATATGTTAAGGTAAGTGAAAGCTACAGCTTTTTAACCAAGCAAAGGGATGATCTTTTAAAGGCTAAAGAAGAATTGATGGAACTTATCAGTGATATGACAGGTAAGATGAAGTCCTTATTCAAAGAGAATTTCATAGTATTATCCAAAAACTTCACAGAGACATTCAAGCAGTTATTCTCAGGCGGACATGCAGAACTGTCCTTAGGTGCAGGTGATGAATTAACTGGGAATATAGATATAATTGTCCAACCTCCTGGAAAGAAGCTGCAGAATCTAAATCTACTATCCGGAGGAGAAAAGGTATTATCAGCCATAGCTTTAACCTTTGCCATATTAAAAATGAAACCTTCTCCATTCTGCTTGCTAGATGAAATTGAAGCTGCATTGGACGACTCCAATGTCTACAGATATGCCAATTTCTTGAAGGATTTTGCAAAGGATACACAGTTTATATTGATAACTCACAGGAAGGGCACAATGGAAGCTGCAAACATGTTATACGGTGTTACAATGGAAGAGAAGGGTATATCAAAAATTGTTTCGGTAGACCTTGATACTATAAAAGGATAAGAGAGAATGGCAGGATTTTTTGAAAAACTAAAAAAAGGTCTGGAAAAAACCAGAAATGATTTTGCTGACAGGATAAATGAAGTATTCAGTCTGGCAGTGACAATAGATGATGACATGTATGACGAGCTGGAGGAAGTGCTTATAACCTCTGATGTAGGCTATGACACTACAACAGAGATCATTGAAGCTCTGAAAGAAAAAATCAGAGTTGAGAAGATAAATGATATGGCAAAGGTAAAGCCGGCATTAAAGGAAGTTATCTCCGAATTCATGAGTGAAGAGGAGGATCCTGTTACTTTCCCAGTTATTATGCTCATCATCGGAGTTAATGGTGTTGGTAAAACCACTTCAATTGGTAAGCTGGCTTATAAGTTCAAATCAGAAGGTAAAAGGGTAATCATGGCTGCTGGAGACACCTTCAGGGCAGCTGCAATAGATCAGCTCGATATTTGGGCAAAAAGATCCGGCGTTGATATTGTCAAACATCAGGAGGGCTCAGACCCTGCTGCCACTGTATTTGACTCCTTATCAGCCGCTAAGACAAGGAAGGCAGATGTACTTTTAGTAGATACAGCAGGCAGACTTCACAACAAAAAGAATCTGATGCAAGAGCTTGAAAAAATAAACAGAATAATTGACAGGGAATACCCTGAGGCTAAAAAGATGTCACTCTTGGTATTGGACGCTACAACTGGCCAAAATGCCATAAACCAAGCCAAGGAATTTAAAGAAGTTGCTGATATTAATGGAATAATTCTGACCAAGCTGGATGGCACTGCCAAGGGTGGAGTAGTTTTATCCATAAAGAAAACATTGGGAGTTCCTGTAAGATATATAGGAGTTGGAGAAGATATAGATGACCTGCAGGACTTTGATCCAAAGGCTTTTGCAGAATTGATGCTATAAAAATATTTAGAATTGTCAGGGAGTGATGGTATGGAAAAGAATAGGGTAAAGATTTCTGCAATACAATCAAAGACCTTTATGGATTTGGATGATACTTTAAAATATGTTGAAGAGAAGATAGATGAGGCGATGAAAGAAAAACCAGACTTCATTATTTTACCTGAAATGTTCTCATGTCCTTATCGTCCTGATTTCTTCCCTGTGTACGCAGAAGAAGGA
>JASDTM010000078.1:1458-3116 GCA_041891535.1 Clostridiaceae bacterium | reverse complement strand
ATATGAGTATAACAAGGATCCAAAGGTAAGAAGAGAAGCCTTTAAAACTTTTTCCAAAAAGCTTGGTGAATACAAGGAGACAATCGGAGCTGCCTATGCTGCCCAGATCAGAAATGAGAAGCTGGAGTCCGAAATAAGAGGATATTCTTCAGTTTTTGATTTCCTTTTAATGAAGCACAAGGTCACAAGGGAAATGTATGACAGACAATTGGATGTCATCATGGAAGAGTTGGCTCCACATATGAGAAGATATGCCAAACTTCTTAAAAAGTCACATGGCTTGGAGAAAATGATGGACCCTGATCTTAAAATTGATCTGGATCCGGACTTTGAGCCCGAAATCAGCGTTGATGGCAGCAAGGAATATGTCATGAATGCCCTTGGTGTTTTAGGAGATGACTACAAGGAAATGGTAAAGACAGCCATGGAGGAAAGATGGATTGACTTTGTACAAAACATAGGAAAATCCACTGGCGCTTTCTGTGCCAGCCCACCCGAGGTACATCCTTATATACTGATCAGCTGGACTGAAAGAATGAGGGAGGTCTTTGTCCTTGCACATGAATTGGGACATGCAGGACACACTGTTTTAACCTCTAAGAATCAGACCTATTTGAATGATAATTTATCCATGTATGCCATAGAAGCTCCATCTACCATGAATGAGATGCTGATGGCGGACTATCTATTAAAAACCAATACAGATTTAAGGTTCCAAAGATGGGTAATTTCATCCATAATATCAAGAACCTACTTCCATAACTTTGTCACCCACTTCCTGGAAGGCTATTACCAAAGAGAGGTATATAAGGTTATAGACGAAGGCGGAGCTTTAGGAGCTGAAGACTTCTCACGGATATTCAAAGAAACGTTGGTTAAATTCTGGGGAGAGGACATTGAGCTTACCGAAGGTGCTGAGCTGACCTGGATGAGGCAGCCACATTACTACATGGGATTATATCCTTATACCTACTCAGCCGGACTTACAATAAGCACAGGTATTTTAGGAAGAATTCAAAAGGAAGGTCAGCCGGCAATAGATGACTTAAGAAAGATACTGTCCATGGGCGGAATAAACAATCCACTTGAATTTGCAAAGGCTGCAGGAATAGATATATCAACGGATAAAGCTCTTAAGGATACTGTAGTTCATATTGGATCCTTGATAGATGACTTATACAGACTCACAGATGAGCTTGGTAAATAAGAAGGAAATCAGATTAACATCTAAAGTAAGGAGGATAGCATGATTAAGGGAACTTTTTTACACAATAACATTACCGTTCTTGATCTTGAAAAATCCATGGAGTTTTATGAGAAGGCTCTTGGATTCACAGAGAAAAGAAGAAAGGTAAGTGAAGGTAACTGGAAGATAGTATATCTATGGAACGGACTTGATGATTATGAGTTGGAGCTGACCTGGTATAACGACAGGGAAAAGCCCTATGACCTCGGAGAAAATGAGATCCATATGGCATTCCGTGTTGAGGATGCTGCTGAAACCTATAAAATCCATAAGGAAATGGGAGTAGTAATCTATGAGAACAGGGATATGAACCTGTACTTCATAGCCGACCCAGACGGATACTGGAGTGAAATATTAGGCAAGGACAGATCAAAGCAGATTATGCCATAATCCATCTGACAAAGCCAAATAA
>JASDTM010000078.1:446-1448 GCA_041891535.1 Clostridiaceae bacterium | reverse complement strand
AAATAAAATCAGAAATCGAAGTAACCTGCAATGTATATGCATCCTGATATGTATATACATTGCAGGTCTTTTGCTATAATGGAGCTTAGGAAACAAGAATTTGACATTTGGAGGAACATGATGGAAAGAGAATTCAAGAACGTTTGGGACACTTACAAGGATGCTGATGTAAAAAACTGTGAGGATTTTTCAAAGGGGTATATTGATTTTCTGTCTCTTGGAAAAACTGAAAGGGAGTTTACAGCTCTTGCAGTTGAAAAAGCAAAGGAATATGGCTATAAAAACGTTAAAGACGTTAAAAAGGTTAAAGCTGGAGATAAGCTTTATGCTGTAAATATGGACAGGAATATTTTCCTTTTCACAGTAGGTAAGAAGCCAATGTCTGAAGGAATGAACCTTTTAGGAGCGCATATAGATTCCCCAAGACTTGATCTTAAGCAGAATCCTCTTTATGAGGATAAGGACCTGGCACTTTTTGAAACCCATTATTATGGTGGTGTAAAAAAATACCAGTGGGTGGCTCTGCCCATGGCACTTCACGGAGTTGTTTTCAAGGAAAACGGAGATAAAGTGAATGTGGTCATCGGTGAGGATGAATCAGATCCTGTGGTTGGTATTTCAGATCTTTTAATTCACCTGTCAAGGGAACAGATGGAATTGCCTTTATCCAAGGGAATCAAGGGTGAGGATTTAAATGTTCTGGTTGGCTCTAAGCCAGTGGGTGGAAAGGACGAGAAAAACAGGGTTAAAAAGAATATTCTCAAGCTTTTAAACGATAAATACGGGATTACTGAAGAGGACTTTGTATCAGCAGAGCTTCAGGTTGTTCCTGCAGGCCGTGCAAGAAGCTATGGTATAGACAGCTCAATGGTTATGGGTTATGGACATGATGATAGAGTATGTGCCTACAGCTCACTTATGGCATTCTTGGAAAGCGGTAAAACAGACAGAACTGCAGGCTGTATCCTGTGTGACAAGGAAGAGATAGGTTCCGTTGGGGCA
>JASDTM010000078.1:0-436 GCA_041891535.1 Clostridiaceae bacterium | reverse complement strand
TTCAAGATTCTTTGAGAACACTGTTGCAGAAATAATGGAGAAAAAGGGTGAGGGAACAGCCAGAGAGATCAGAGAAGCTCTTTCTAATTCCAAAATGCTTTCCTCTGATGTATCGGCAGCCTTTGATCCTAATTATCCTTCAGTCAATGAGCCAAATAACACAGCTTATTTCAACAGGGGAATTGTGTTCAATAAATACACAGGCAGCGGCGGAAAAGGCGGCTGTAATGATGCAAGTCCTGAATTCATCGCAGGCATCAGAAAGATTATGAATAAGAACGAAATAGTATGGCAGACCTCTGAGCTTGGAAAGGTTGACCAGGGCGGCGGAGGAACAATAGCTTATATAATGGCGGCCTTTGGCATGGAAGTAATTGATGCAGGTATAGCAGTCCAGAACATGCATGCTCCATGGGAGGTTGTTTCAAAGGCAGAT
>JASDTM010000077.1:0-20464 GCA_041891535.1 Clostridiaceae bacterium | reverse complement strand
CGATTACACACTGATACCATCTATCTAATCTTGATTTTAAGACGAGTTAGGTAATTTCAACTTTGTATAAAAATTTAAATTTATTTATTAATATGTATTGACAAGCATATTTTAAAAGGTTAATATCTGAACAATAAGTCAAAGCGATTGTGGAGACGGACTTAAGGGAAAGCTGACAAAGAGAGCCGGTGATTTGGTGAAAACCGGTGATGCTCGATTAAGTGCAAATCACTCCATAGCTTATCTTCCGAAGAAATGTAGGGAGATACGGATGCCCCCGTTACAACGGCTAGAACTGTCAGGTTTGAAGAGTGATGGCTTAGCCATAAAATGGGTGGTACCGCGGAAGAACATTTCGTCCCAGATAAATATATCTGGAATGATGAATGGTCTTTTTTTTATGTCAAAAATTAAAAATTAAATTGGTCAAAGACCTAATCTAAAAAGGAGAATTATTATGGAAAGAACGATCAGAGCAAAGCTTGGAACAGGAATGGATTCATGTGTGAGAGTACTAAATCTATTCAGAAGAAAGGGATTGAATCCCACATCATTCAGCATGGAAGAGGACGTGATCGTCATTTCCGTAGCAGATGAGAAATGGTCAAATATGGTGGCTAACTTAAAGACCTTGGCAGATGTTTTTGTACTGTAAAACAAACTTTTAAAGTTATTAATCAAGAAGAAACAAAACAGAATACTACTGTAAAAATCAATAATTAACAAGAGTGAGAATATATGGTGGATTAGATTAACAGCTGCCATATGAAACAATCGGAGGATAAATATGTATTACGAAAAAGATGGGGATTTAGAGTTACTTCAAGGTAAAAAAGTAGGTGTTGTAGGATATGGTTCACAGGGCAGAGCTCATGCATTGAATCTCAAGGATTCAGGTGTTGATGTTGTTGTAGGACTTTATACCGGATCAAAGTCTTGGGGAAAGGCAGAGGAAGATGGAGTTAAAGTTGTGACTGTATCTGAAGTTGCCAAGACCTGTGATGTTGTAATGATGCTTCTTCCTGATGAAAAGCAGAAGAAGGTCTATGATTCTGAGGTGGCACCTTATTTAAGAGAAGGCCAGTATTTAGCATTTGCCCATGGCTTTAACATTAACTTCAAGCAAATCCAGCCCCCTGCTTTTGTCAATGTATTTATGGTGGCTCCAAAAGGACCTGGCCATTTAGTCAGAAGAGTTTATGAAGAAGGTCAGGGAGTCCCCTGCTTAATCGCAGTACACCAGGATCCGACCGGAAATACAAAGGCTGTTGCCTTAGCCTATGCAAAGGGATTAGGAGCATTAAGAGCCGGTGTAATAGAGACCACATTCAAAGAAGAAACTGAGACTGATCTTTTCGGAGAACAGGCTGTTTTATGTGGTGGAATAACAGAGCTTATCAAAGCAGGCTTTGATACTTTAGTCGGTGCAGGATATCAGAAGGAGATTGCATATTTTGAATGTCTCCATGAAATGAAGCTCATAGTGGATTTAATCTATGAGGGTGGTTTTGAGAATATGAGATTCTCTGTTTCAGATACTGCAGAATTCGGCGATTATGTTGCATCCAGCAGAATCATCACACAGGATACCAGAAACGAAATGAAGAAAATACTGTCTGAGGTCCAGGATGGAACCTTTGCAGAAAGATGGATCAAGGAGAACGAAGAAGGAAGGCCTTACTATACCAGAAGAAAGGCAGAGGAGCTTGCCCATCCGTTGGTTGAGACAGGTAAGAGCTTAAGATCCATGATGACCTTCATAGGAAAGAGGAAGTAGGATGAATTCAGATAATATAAAAAAAGGCTACGAGAGAGCCCCCCACAGATCCCTTTTAAAGGCACTGGGGTTGGGCGATGAGGACATGAAAAAACCCTTCATTGGGGTATGTAACATGTTCAACGAAATCGTACCAGGACATTTACATTTAAGGACTTTAGCAGACGAAGTTAAAAACGGCATATACATGGAAGGTGGAATCCCTTTTGAATTTCCATCTATTGCAGTTTGTGACGGTATTTCAATGAACCATACTGGAATGAATTACTCTCTCCCCTCAAGGGAACTTATTGTAGACACTATTGAAGTCATGGTTAAAGCACATTGCTTTGACGGACTTGTCATAATACCTAACTGTGATAAATCAGTTCCTGCTGCCTTAATGGCTGCAGCAAAGCTTAATATACCTACAATAATATCCTCGGGAGGTCCAATGCTGTCAGGTAAAATCCCCGGAAAAGATATTGATCTTGTAACCTCCTTTGAATCCGTGGGAAGCTTGGCTTCTAACAAAATGGATAATAAGATGTTTGAACTTATAGAAGATTCAGCCTGCCCTACCTGTGGCAGCTGCTCTGGAATGTTTACTGCAAATACAATGAACTGTATGGCAGAGGCACTTGGAATGGCACTGCCAGGCAATGGAACAGTCCCTGCAGTTTATTCAAAAAGAAGGACCTTAGCCAGGGAAGCCGGCAGACAGGTTATGAAACTTGTTAAAAACGATATAAAACCAAGAGACATTATGACTAAAGAAGCCTTTGAAAACGCAATTGCAGCTGACATGGCCTTAGGCGGATCCACAAATACAGTTCTGCATTTACCTGCCATTGCAAGGGAAGCAGAGGTATATTTAAACCTCAGCGATTTTGACTTTATAAGTCAAAGAACTCCAAACCTTTGTAAGCTATCCCCTTCAGGAACACACCATATTGATGAGCTTGATGCTTCAGGTGGTGTAATGGGAGTTATGGATGAATTGTCAAAAGCAATGCTAATCCACGAGGATGTTCTTACAGTTTCATTAAGGAGTATGGGAGATCTTTCAAAGGGTGCAAAGAAGCCCGGAATAATAAAAAGTGTATTGTCCCCCTACTCTCAGACAGGTGGTATAAAAGTACTTTACGGAAATATGGCTCCTAGCGGGGCTGTTGTTAAAGCATCAGCAGTACTTCCTGAAATGATGAAAAGAAAGCTTAAGGCAAGGGTATTTGAATCTGAGGAAGAGGCATATACCAAGATACTTAACATGGAAATCAATCCTGGTGAAGCCATAATCATAAGATATGAGGGGCCAAAGGGTGGACCAGGAATGAAGGAAATGCTGTCACCCACCTCTGCTTTAAACGGAGTTGGATTGGATAAGGATGTATGTCTGATAACAGACGGAAGATTCTCCGGTGGCAGCCGTGGTGCTGCAATAGGACATGTATCCCCTGAGGCTGCATTAAACGGACCAATCGGATTAGTCCAGGAAGGCGATGAAATATCCGTAGACATTGAAAATGGAAGTCTTGAGCTTCTTGTCTCAAAGGATGAATTGGAAGAGAGAAGGAAAAACTATACTCCACCTGCACCAAAGGTCAATACTGGATATCTTAAAAGGTATGCCCAGCATATATCCTCTGCAGATACAGGAGCTTGTTACGCAAATTAACTTTTAAATATGTTACTGATTGAAATGTGAGGGAAAAGATGAAAGGCAGTGAATTGATTTTAGATTGCCTCGAAAAGGAAGGTGTGGATTCGGTGTTCGCCTACCCCGGCGGCTCTGTCATACCCCTGTTTGATGCACTTTATGACAATAAAAATATTAAAGTATACAGACCTTGCCATGAGCAAGGTGGATCCCATGCCTGTGACGGGTATGCAAGAGCCACTGGAAAGCCCGGAGTCTTGATAGTAACATCCGGACCTGGTGTGACCAATGCCATAACAGGCATTGCCACAGCATATCTTGATTCAGTGCCAATGGTTGTAATCACAGGACAGGTGGGAAAAAACCTATTGGGAAAGACTTCCTTCCAGGAGGTTGATACAACTGGTATAACAATGCCGATAACAAAGCATAACATCCAGGTCACTGATGCAAACCAGATCCAGGAAGCCATAAAGCTTGCCTTCCAGGTCGCTAAAAACGGACGACCCGGACCAGTAGTTGTTGATGTTACAAAAAACGCCTTCATGGATGAAGCTGAGTATAAGGAATATACTCCATCAACATACTTAAAGGATAAAAGATCTGCAGAATATTTGGATCAAATTAAATTGGCTGCAAGAACTTTAAGAAACTCTAAAAACCCCGTTATTTATGCAGGTGGAGGAGTATTAAAGGCCAAAGCTTCTGAAAGATTAAGAAGACTTGCTGAGGTCTGCAATATACCAGTTACCAACTCAATAATGGGACTTGGATCCTTTAACAGAAAATCACCATTATCTTATGGAATAGTGGGAATGCATGGAGACAAGGAAACAAATCTATTAGTTTATAACGCAGACTGTGTCCTCGGACTCGGGGTAAGGTTCTCTGACAGAGCCATAGGACATAGAAAGGGCTTCTCCCCTGATGCAAAAATCATACAGGTTGATACTGACGAAACAGAGTTCGGTAAAAATGTTGATGTGGATATCCAAATCCTAGGAGACATGAATGATGTTCTGGATCTTCTATATGAAGAGCTGAAAGACGTTAGATTTGAAGACAAGCATTATGCCACAAAGACTCAGGAGATAGAGGAAGGCTTCCTCCCAGCAGTTGTTTTAGATACTGTTCAAGAGCATTTCCCTGAAGGGACAATTGTTGCGACAGATGTTGGGCAGCATCAGATGTGGACTGTCAGAAACTGGATGTTTACAGACCCAGATACCCTTTTAACCTCTGGTGGACTTGGTACCATGGGCTTTGGTCTTGGAGCCGCAATCGGAGCAAAGGTAGGAATGCCAAATAAAAAGGTTGTTTTAATTACAGGTGATGGTTCCTTCAGAATGAATCAGAACGAGCTATTGACAGCAAGAAAATATAATCTTGACCTGACAATAGTCCTTTTTAACAACCACACCCTTGGTATGGTTAGACAGTGGCAGAATGTATTCAATGAAAAAAGATACTCTGATACTGATCTTTATGATTCACTTGATCTCCCAACCCTTTGTAAGGCATACGGCGTAAACTACACCGGAAACTTCCATGATAAAGCCTCCCTAAAAGAACTCCTTGCATCAAATGATGTCATGACTGGAATCAACATCCTAGAATTCCAATTAGACCACGATGTCAATGTAACTCCAATGGTTGCAGCCGGTAAGGCAATAAACGACATGATAGAGAAGATATAACTAAACCCATATATCACTAAAGCCGGGGATTGACTCCCCGGCTTTTATCTATCTCTATTTCTATCAATATATATATCTGTTATTACTAAATTGTTTTCTATTTCTGATACTTCTTAATCAATTCAGTCACTTTATATTAAACCTGATTAAAGCCTTCTAAGCTCATCATCAACCTGAGTCCTTATCTGGATTATTCTATCCCTTAAAGATTCCAGCTTTTTTAGGTTTGAACCAATCTCCCTTTGGACACGGACATCAGTGAAGATATTGTCGAATCCGATGTCAAAAAATAAATCCCAGGTTGTATCGCTTAACCCATACAATGACTTCATATCAATATCATCAAGCTCTCCCATGAGTCTTTTCATTGAAACATTCAGCTCTTGGATAAGCTGGTTGGCCGAGGTTATCTTATTTCTTTTTATCAGGTTGGATATCAAACCTCCGCCCATGATGTCCCATATACCCCAGTTTTTGGCACTTTTAAGCTTGCTTATTGCCATATCAAGAAGTTCTAAAACTTCATCAGATGCATCCCTGGCTTCTAACAATTCTTTTCTTCTATCCAAAATTACCACTCCTTGCAGTTAATTTGAAAATAGTTACCTGTTGATATACTCAGCACACTTTAAAAGAATCTCTTTAATTACAATGTCTTGGTCAACCAATTCATTGTAAATTGGATCCTCTCCCATGACTTCTATGCTTTCACCCTTTTTATAGAGCTCTTCCATATCTTCCATCCATTGGGTTTCATAGTATTTAAGCATTTCATCCATTCTTTCAGTGATTCCAGTCAAGGACTCCTTGAACTCCCTGAGCTTTTCATTATCTTCTTTTATCTTTTCATACATATCCTGTGCCACAAGCATTCTTTCTTTTGATGTCTCTGTCATAATATACGCCTCCGTTTATTGTGATGCCTCAAGAGTATCAAAACTTCCTTAAAATGGGGTGAAATAATTACTATCTATTGATCTTAAACAACCAATTAATTTTAACTGAATACAAAATAAGAATTGATTCAGACCGATTCGATCTGAAGCACTGATTAATTATTATTCTTCTATTCTTATACTTATGATTTTTGGTATTTATTTATTGAATTTTGAAACTATATCTTCTATGGACAGCTCTTCTTGATTACCTGACTTCATATCCTTGAACATGAACTTCTGGTTTTTAACCTCGTCCTCACCCACCATGATTGTATATGGTATGGATAATCCGTCAGCGTACTTCATTTTCTTGCCAAGCTTTGCCTTTTCTGTATATAGGAATACCTTGACTCCGCTCTTTCTAAGCTCAGTTGCAAGGCTTATGGCATCATTAACAAACCCATCAAACGGAATTATCAGCACATCGCTTAAAGTGTTTTCTTCATCTTTAATAATGCCAGCATCCTTCAACTGGAAGAAAAGCCTTGTAAGTCCGATGCTTATACCAACTCCGGGAAGCTTCTGCTTTGTATAAAAGCCTGCCAGGTCATCATATCTTCCACCTGAACAGATACTTCCTATTTCAGGATGTGCGTTAAGCATTGTTTCATATACAGTACCTGTATAGTAGTCCAATCCCCTTGCAATAGTAAGATCGAAATTTGTATTTTTCTCTGGCACCTGGAATGCCTTTAGGTATTCAAATACCTGTTCAATTTCTCCAAGTCCTTCAGTGAATATCTCGTTTTGTATCCCAAGATCCTTAAGTTGCTGGATCTTTTCGCTGTTTGTCCCCTTGACGCTTATGAAGTCCATTATTGAGTTTGCAGCTTCATTTGATATGCCAAGCTCTGTAATCTCTTTGACTACATTCTCAACACCGATTTTCTCAACCTTGTCCACAATTCTTAAAACGCTTTGTGAATCCTCTATTCCAAGGCTTTCAAAGAATCCTTTAAGGACCTTTCTGTTGTTGATTCTGATTGTAAAATCACCGATATCAAGCCTTGAGAACAGATTATATATTACTGCAGGTATTTCTGCATCATTTATAATATCCAGGGAGTTTTCACCAATGGTGTCTATATCACACTGGTAGAATTCTCTGTATCTTCCTCTTTGGTTTCTTTCTCCCCTGTATACCTTGGCTATATGGTATCTTCTGAATGGGAAATTAAGCTCAGAATAATGCTGGGCAACGTATCTTGCCAGAGGTACTGTCAAGTCAAATCTCATTGAAATGTCAGCACTTCCCTTTTCAAATCTATAAACCTGTTTTTCTGTTTCACCCTGGCCCTTGGCTAATAAAACCTCACTCTTTTCAAGCAGTGGAGTATCCAATGGCAGGAATCCGAATTCCTCATAGGTTTGTCTGATTACTTCCTTGATTCTGTTGAACTGTATCTGATCCTTAGGCAATAATTCCATAAACCCCGGTAAAATCGATGGCTTAACTATTTTTGACATATATTTCCCTCCTGTAATTACAAATAAAAATAACTGTACAAGTCTAAAAATTTCATTTTAAATACTACTCATATGTTTTGTATTGTATATCTAATTAACTTTTTTAACCATAATAATTTAGTACAAATTACTATTGAGGCTTCTCCATGTCCTGAATTGAGTTTAATGGATGCTCGTTGAACATCTCCAACATCCCTTCTCTTATCTCATCTCTTGAAAAGTTATACTTTTTAAGCTCCTCATCTGTCATTTTCTGAATAGTGCCATAAAACCACATGGCAAGAGTCAAAGCATTTGCCTCATTATTGAATTTCCACTCAAAAATCTGGTTCTCAGCCTCATTGAGATTACCTTGTGAAACCAACTCTCTAAGAATCCTTTTCTTGTTTCCCATGTCGTCTCCAGAGGTTTCAGCTTGAAAGTATATATTTTTAGTTTCTTTCTTTCGGAACAATATGGCTGCAAACCCTCTTCCGATGTTCTTAACCTGTGACATCATCCAATCATAGTCATCTTTCAACTGATTCACCTGCCTTTTTCAGAAGAAATTAGGGTTAATAAGCTCTTTAAGATAGTACTTTTTAACATGTTTTAGACCTGACCTTCATGCTTTCCTATCTATATTATATCCGATATTTAAGAGTTCATATTGCTTGACTAATCAAGTAATTATTGATACAGTAATATAGTTGATTAGTCAAGCAATTGTGTTGTTTTATTATTCTGAAATTATAAATAGATTGGAGGCCAGATATTGGAAAGACCAACAGGAAGTATTGGTAAGTGGGTATCTGTAATATACCGGAAAGGCCAGAGCTTTATGCAGGATAAGCTGGGTTATCTGGGATTAAACCATACAGAATTAATTTTCCTGGTACATATGCCCGATAAGGGTATTAATCAGAAATATATGTCAGACCATTTAAACTTGGATGAGGCATTAGTTACAAGGATAATGAGCTCCTTGGAGAAAAAGGGTTATATAACAAGAAAAAAAGATGAAAGAGACGGCAGAGCTTACATTATTAATCTGACTGAGGAAGGTAAATCCTTAAGACCGGTTATTAAAAGCTGTCAGGCTGAGTGGATAACATCCATAACAAAAGGACTGGAAGAAGAAGAGATTACAGATCTTTTGGATAAACTAACTGTATTGGCAGACAATGCAGTTGAAATAACTAAGAGGAGTTGATGTCATGTTAAAAAAGCTTTTACCATTTATGAAAAAATATAAAATTTATGCCATACTATGTCCCCTTCTTATGATTTTGGAAGTGTTCACTGATATTTTAGTTCCATTTTTAATGGCAAGAATTGTGGATATCGGTATAAAGAATAACGATACTGACTTTGTCATTAAGACTGGACTGATTATGATCGCTTTATCCTTATCGGGTATGGTAATGGGGATAATCAGCTCAAGGCTTGGAGCTACAGCTGGTTATGGTTTTGCCACTGAAATCAGAAATGCTGCATATAAGAAAATACAGACCTTCTCATTTACTAATATAGATCAAATGAGCGTTCCTTCTTTAATAACAAGAATAACAACAGACTGTGATACCTTGGGCATGGTTACCATGATGAGCTTAAGAATGGCAATAAGAGCACCTTTTATGATGGTGTTTGCATTAATCATGGCTTTCAATGTTAATTCACAGCTGGCACTTGTTTTCACTGTGGCAATCCCAATAGTGGTTATCTCCATTTTCTTACTTCTTAAAAAAGCAAGACCCATGTTTACCCTGCTTCAGAAGAAAGTTGATGGGATAAATGCAATAGTACAGGAAAACCTTATTGGTATCAGAGTAGTTAAGTCCTTTAACAGACAAAGCTTTGAAGAAAAAAGATTTAAGGCTAAGAATGATGATTTGCAGAATACTGCTTTAAAAGCCATATCAATAATAGTGTTCTTCTCCCCAATAATGAGTATTGTAATATACGGCTGTATCGTTGCAGTATTATGGTTCGGTGGTCACCAGATAATGGCAGGCACTTTGACCGGTGGTGAACTCATAGCCTTTGTAACCTATGTTGTTCAGATAATGATGTCACTTATGATGATGTCAATGTACTTCATGCAGTTAACCCGTGGACAGGCATCAGCAGGAAGACTCATTGAGGTTTTGGAAACCGAATCAGAAATTATAAATCCCGAGAAACCAATCGAAACTATTCCTGACGGTTCCATAGAATTCAAGGATGTCTGCTTCAGATATCCGGGTTATGTTGATGATATTTTAAAGAACATAAATATTAAGATAAACCCCGGTGAAACCATTGGTATCATAGGCAGTACCGGTTCATCCAAATCAACCTTGGTCCAGATGATTCCAAGACTTTATGATGTTATACATGGTGAAGTTCTAGTCGGAGGTCACAATGTCAAAGAATATGACATGGAAAAACTAAGGGATTCAATTGCCTTTGTACTGCAGAAGAATACCCTGATATCAGGAACAATAAGAAGCAATATGCTCTGGGGTGATGAGAATGCCTCAGATGCTAAAATAGTTGAAAATTTAAAGCATGCACAGGCTTGGGAATTTGTATCCAAGCTGTCTGATGGTCTGGATCATACTGTTGCCCAGGGTGGTGCAAACTTCTCCGGAGGTCAAAAGCAAAGACTTACAATAGCCAGAGCTTTAATGAAAAACCCCAAGGTAATAGTCCTGGACGACTCAACAAGTGCCGTTGATACTGCAACTGATGAGTTATTAAGAAGATCTTTCAAAAATGATCTTAAGGGAATAACTAAGTTGATTATTGCTCAAAGAATATCCTCTATTGAAGATTCTGACCGAATCATAGTAATGGACAAGGGTGAGGTTGAATCCATGGGTACTCATGAGGAACTCATCCAAAGCTCCAAGGTATACCGAGAAATAATGGAATCACAGCAAAGGGGGCTCGCAGTTTAATGGAAGGAAAGAAATCCAGGGTAATGCCTGCAACCCCCTCAAAAACACTTAAAAGGATATTTTCATACCTTAAGTACTATAAATTTCTGTTCTTTACAGGAATGTCCCTGATATTCATATCATCAATAGCCTCCATTGCTTCAAATGGAATGCTTAGCCCAATTGTAGACTCACTGTTAACTGACAGATCAGTTGAAAAGCTCCTTGGCTATTTGGCAATAATGATCGTTTTAGTTGTAGTCATTGCTGCTTCGGATTATTTCGGAAGCTTGTTCATGGCAAGACTTGCCCAAAGAGTTGTTTATAAAATAAGGGAAGAGCTTTTCCATAAAATACAGGGACTGCCAGTCTCTTACTATGATGCCCAGGGTCACGGAGTCACCATGTCTTCGTTTACCAATGACATGGATCTTCTAAACCAGGCATTGGAGCAGAGCTTAAACCAGATAATTACCTCAGGAGTTATGGTTATTGGTTCATTTATCATGATGATACTTTTGGACTTCAGACTTACCTTGATAGTTGTGGTTGTCATGACCTTTATGCTGCTTTCAATAAAGTTCATCGCTTCAAAATCAAGCAGAAACTTCAGGGAAAGACAGTCTAAAATGGGAGAAATGAATAGCTATGTTGAAGAAATGGTGTCAGCTCAAAAAGTAGTCAAGGTATTCAACTATGAAGAAAGAGCAGTTGAAAGCTTTGAAGCTACAAGTGAAAAGCTTAGAGTCGCTGCAACAAATGCCTCAACCTATGGTGTCATGATGATGCCTGTGGTAGGCAGCTTATCCTATGTCATGTATGCATTAGTTGCAATGCTGGGTTCAGTATTTGTAATGGCTAAAAGCCTTACCATAGGTAATATTGCGGCATTCTTACAATATACAAGAACAATATCTAGACCAATCGCCATGGTTTCAAACCAGCTTAACTCAATACTTGCTGCAATTGCCGGAGCTGAAAGAATCTTCAAGATACTTGATGCAACACCTGAAGATATGACTGGAGATGTTAAACTGCAGGATGGTTGTGATGGTAAGAAGGATTTATGTTGGATAGTACCTCAGGTGGATGGAACAGTTGAAAGTGTACCAGTCCTTGGACATGTAAAATTTACTGATGTTGATTTTGGATACACCATTGGAAAACAGGTTCTTAATGACATATCACTGTATGCAAAACCAGGCCAGAAAATTGCCTTCGTGGGTTCAACCGGTGCTGGTAAAACAACAATAACTAACCTTATAAACAGGTTCTATGACATTCAGGATGGCTCCATAACCATAGATGGTATAGATATAAGAAGAATAGACAAGTTTGATTTAAGAAGCATAATGAGTATAGTTCTCCAGGATGTCCATTTATTTACAGACACCATCATGGAGAACATAAGGTATGGAAGACTTGATGCGACAGATGAAGAAGTATATGAAGCAGCAAAGCTTGCCAATGCACATGACTTTATACTGCAACTAAAAGATGGTTATAACACTCTTCTTACTGCAGATGGTGGCTCCTTATCCCAAGGAGAAAGACAGCTTATATCAATAGCCAGAGCAGCAATTGCAGATCCGGTAATACTAATTCTGGATGAAGCTACATCCTCGGTCGATACAAGAACTGAATTGGCCATTGAAAGAGGAATGGATAAGCTCATGATGGGCAGAACAACCTTTGTAATAGCACATAGACTGTCAACAGTAAGACACTCCAATGCAATAATCGTCCTTGAAAACGGAAAGATTGTTGAACGTGGAGACCATGATGACCTCATGAAACAAAAGGGCAGATACTATGACCTTAATATGGGAAGCATTCAGCTGGATTAGCACACACTACCATATAAAGTACTCCCCAACTCTATAAACTCCCTATTACTATATAGAATATCCTTAAAGGCTGTTGATTCTAAAAAGCTCAACAGCCTTTTTCCATCCCCATAGCTTAACAACCTTCCATACAATGTCTTATAATTAATCCAAAGAAAACCAATTTTAACCCCATTACGAAAAGCATGAGAATATGGATGCTACTTTATTTAAGATAAAAGCATAGATAGGAGGAAAAATTATGCCATTTCAGATAGTCCAGGGTGACATAACTAAAATGAAGGTTGATGCCATAGTAAATGCTGCCAATAACCAGCTCCAGCGGGGCGGTGGTGTTTGTGGCGCAATTTTTTCTGCTGCTGATTCGCCTCTTCTACAAGAGGAATGTAATAAAATAGGCCATTGCCCGACTGGCAGTGCAGTAATAACTAAAGGTTACAAACTAAAAGCTAAGCACATTATCCATGCAGTCGGACCAATTTGGCAGGGTGGAAACCATAATGAAGAAAATCTTCTTTACTCAGCATATTTTGAATCCATGAAATTGGCAGAAAAAAATAAACTCGAGTCCATAGCTTTTCCCTTAATATCCTCAGGTATATACGGATATCCTAGAGAAGATGCATTCAGGGTTGCCAGAACTGCTATTAATGATTTTCTTTTAAATAATGAAATGTCAGTTTACCTTGTACTTTATGATAAGAACTTGCTCTATGTAGACCCTACAGTTAAAAGAGAAGTTCTGGAATATACAACCTTAAACTTTATCAAACCTAAAGAAGACAGAAAACTCCGAAGATTAAAACTTAACCTTCCTATGGAAAGCTATAGAGAAAGTGTGATTATTCAAGAATCACAGTACCTTTCTGATTTAGATAAAAACATAGCCAGAACAGGCTATCACCCCATGTTTGATATTAAAGGAGAGACCTTTTCAAAAATGCTCTTAAGGATGATTGATGAGAGAAATCTTACAGATCCGGAAGTCTATAAGAAGGCTAACATGGATAGGAAGCTGTTCTCAAAAATCAGGAGTAATGAGAAATATAAACCAAGTAAAAATACTGCAATATCACTGGCAATTGCATTGAACCTAAACCTAGAAGAAACCAACGAATTACTCAAAAGTGCCGGTTATGCCTTATCCCCAAGCAGCAGAGCTGACCTGATAATCGAGTACTGTATAAAAAACAATGAATTCAACATATATAAGATCAACGAGCTCCTATTCAGCTTTGATGAAGCCCTACTAGGTGCTTAAGTCGTTAATCCGAACTAAACAATGTCGCTTTTTTCTCGGCGAACATTTTCAATGTCGCTTTTTTCTCGGCGAACATTTTCAATGTCGCTTTTTGAGCGACCACTCTGAACACCTCTTTATGTATCATCAAATCATAGAATAAATGATTGATAATACTTAGGAGGTATTTTAATTGAAGAAGGATCTTACAGAGTTGGTTTTTATATTGGACAGAAGCGACTCAATGTCTGGGTTGGAGAAGGATACCATCGGTGGCTTTAATTCGATGATTGAAAAGCAAAAGGAATTGCCGGGAAAATGTATACTTACCACAGTACTTTTCGACCATGACTTTGAATTACTTCATGACAGAATGAATTTGAAAGGAGCACCCTTTCTTACTTCTGAAGACTATTATGTTCGTGGCTCTACTGCATTACTCGATGCTGTCGGTAAAGCGATCGAAAAGATTGCTAATGCTCAAAAACGTATATTGGATAGCGAAAAACCAGAAAAGACAATATTTGTCATCACTACTGACGGAATGGAAAATGCAAGCCATGAATTCAACTATCCAAGAATCAAAAGAATGATAACAGCTAAGCGTGAAGCAGGCTGGGAGTTTATTTTCTTAGGTGCAAACCTTGATGCAGCGAAAATGGCTGATAATATCGGAATCTCAAGGAACAGGGCTACAAACTATGTGTCTGATTCCAAGGGAACTAAGCTGAATTATAAAGTAATGTCAGATGCAGTCTGTGAATTCAGATCTGCCAATTCCATCAGTGATTCCTGGAAGGATGAGATTGAAGAGGATTATGAATTGAGAAATAAATAAATATCGATTGTAAGCGGTAAAAACCAGGCTGTAACAGCTAATTGATGCTGTTGCAGCCTGGTTTTAACTTGGTAATTTTTATTAATCAAGTTGGATTATTTAAGGTCATTTATGTACATGACTTCTTTATGGGAATTGCCTCCGAAGGTTATGAGTTTAGCTTTGTCCGTTGGTATGAATCCATTATTGGAATAAAAAGCTCTTGCATTATGGTTATCCTCTAAAACCCATAAATAAATTTTAGAATATCCCATTTCTTTAAGTTGTTTTACAACATATTGGAACATGATTCTGCCATAGCCCTGTCTGAAATGGTTTGGGAGAACATACATGGAAATTATCTCGCCCCATCCAGTCATGTCATCATCCCTTGCAGGAGCAATGGTTGATGTTGCAATGTACTCACCATTTTCTACCAAAACAAACCCATGAAATTGACTGTTACCCAGACTCTTTGCCCATCTGTCCAGTGGAATGGAATCAAGATAATCCTGATCTATTATCCCCTTATATCCTGTCTTCCAACCCTCAGCATAGATACGGCTTACCTTTAAAGCATTTTCTTCTGTTACTCTGATTATCTCCATGATGTCACACCTTTTACACTTATTATTACTTTAAAATAGAATATGTATCTTCTGCTATTATTTTCTCCTCATTGACTTTAACGACTAGGATTTTAACCTTAGAATCCTTTGTATTTATAAAGCCTGAGCCTTTCAATTCCTTATTTTTATCCTTGTCCAGACTGATCCCCATGAAGTCCAAGCCAGCACAGACCTTTTCTCTGATATACCATGCATTTTGGCCAAGACCACCTGAAAAGACCAGAATATCTACCCCTTCCATTATTGCTGAATAAGCTCCGATGTACTTTTTAAATCTATGGCAGACAGTATCTATTGTTAATTGTGCCAATTCATTGCCTGAATTGGCTGCATTATAAATATCCCTCATGTCATTGCTTAAGCCGGACATTCCCTTCCATCCGCTTTTTTTATTTATAAGGTCCACTCCCTGTTCAATTGACAAGCCTTCTTTATCCATGATATATAGCACGGCTGCAGTATCTAAATCCCCGGCTCTTGTAGATTGAATCAAGCCTTCCTGAGGGGTGAAACCTGTACTGACTTCTACGGACTCACCGTATTTAAGAGCATTGGCTGTTGTCCCGGAACCCAACATCATATTAACTATTTTAAATTCCTTATAAGGTGCTTCTAAAAGCTTTTCAGCTTCTTCTGCCATGGATCTGAAAGCTATGCCATGGAATCCATATTTTCTTACTCCATATTTTTTACATAAATCATGTGGTAGCCCGTATGTGTACGCACTCTTTGGTACTGTCATATGGAATCCATTATCAAAAACCGCTACCTGAGGCACATCCTTTAACAGCTTCTGGCATGCATATATACCTGCGAGGTGATTAGGATTATGGAGTGGAGCAAGATCCTTTATACTTTCGATATAATCTGTGACTTCAGTTGTTATAGGTACAGAAATATTATGCCTGCTTCCACCTTGTACGACTCTGTGTCCTACAGCGTTTATGGATGATAGACTCATACCGGTGTCACTGTCTTTAAATATAGTGTCCAGAATTAAGCTTATTCCTTCTTCATGGTTGTTTATTCTGGTAACCTGTTTCTTAACAGAAGATGAATTACATATCTTGTATGAGAAAATTGCATCCTCATAGCCTACTCTTTCCACTCCACCCTCAATTAATACATCATATTGGGGCATAACAGCTATTTGAAATTTTATAGATGAACTACCACAGTTCAAAATAAGTACGTTCAATTAGTCCAACTCCTTTTAAGATATCTATCTTTACTTACAAAAATTATACCATTTAACTGGAATGGACTAACTAAATGTATGTAAAACACAAATCTTTCATATTCTGGAAACAAAAACTGAGATTCAAATAATCTCAGTTTTTGTTTAACCTATTTAATTATTTTGGATAGTTTTTATTTTGGATAGTTTTTATTTTGGATATTGTGGTTATTTACTGGCTATTTTAACTTCATCGAATTCATTTAGGATCTTCTGATCAATATCCTTATCCATCAGTGATATTACGATGATGAATGCACAGGATATCAGGAATGCTGGTAACAGCTCATATATGCCGAATACTCCGCCCATTGGCTTAATAACAAGCTTCCAAACGAATACTGTTATACCACCGGCAAGCATTCCGGCTATTGCACCCTTTCTTGTTATCTTTCTCCAGAATAGTGAGAACAGCATTAAAGGACCGAAGGTTGCTCCAAAGCCTGCCCATGCAAAGCTTACTACCTGGAATATTATGGACTTTTCATCCAGTGCAATTATTATTCCTATCACAGTCAGTACTAGTAGTATGATCTTGGACATTTTCATGACTTCCTTATCATCAATGTCCTTTTTAACTAAACCATAAATGTTCTTTGCAAAGGCACTTGCTGCTATAAGTAGGTATGAGTCAGCTGAACTGATTGTTGCAGCCAGTATACCTGCCATGACTATACCTGCCAGAAGTGGTGGGAACAGCTTTGTTGCCAATAGAATAAATACAGTTTCTGAAGCTGCAGATGTTGTAAGCTCTGCAGGATATAAATCCCTGCCAAGTAAACCAATAAATACTGCTACAAACAGTGAAATTGAACACCAAACTATGGCGATTACTTTTGACTTTCCAAGCTCATCTGCATCTCTTATTGCCATGAATCGCAATAGAACCTGTGGCATACCGAAATATCCAAGGCCCCAAGCCATTGTTGAAACTATGCTGAGTAAGGAGTAATTGCCTGCAGGTCCAAAGACTGGGCTTCCCCCTACAATTTTTTGTGCTCCATTTTCAAGTACTGGTGTTGCTATGCCAAACATATCCAAAAATCCTGGTATGTTTTTCAGATTATTTATGACATTGTCCAAGCCACCACTTGCCATGATTCCTGCCACAAGTACGAATAGCAGGGATACTATCATAACAATTGCCTGCATAAAGTCAGATACACTCTCTGCAAGAAATCCACCTACGAAGGTATAGAATACAACAAATACTGCTCCTGCAATCATCATCGGTATGTATGGTTGTCCGAATAAAACTGAGAACAGCTTTCCGAAGGTAACAAAACAGCTTGCTGCATAAACTGAGAAGAAGATGAATATGAAAACAGAGGATATTGTTAAAATAACCTTTTTGTCTTCATGGAATCGTGCCGAGAAAAACTCAGGTAGTGTAATGGATTCTGTTTTTTCTGAATAGAATCTCAGTCTTCTGGATACTATGATCCAGTTTAATGCTGTTCCTGCCAAAAGACCGATTGCTGTCCACATGGCATCTGACAAACCAAGCCAGTATGCCACTCCTGGCAAGCCCATCAAAAGCCACCCGCTCATGTCAGATGCTTCTGCTGACATTGCAGTAACCCATGGACCAAGAGTTCTTCCTCCTAAGAAGTAATTGTCCGAACTTTGATTGGCCTTTTTATAGTAATAAAAGCCAATACCTATTATTGCTGCCATATATAAAGACATGGCAATTAGAATTTCAAGCTTTTCCATATGAACCCCTTTCTTTCATTATGTCTTGATTTTGTTATAATCATACGACATTATACATATTAATACAAAGATTTTTTATCTGTTTCAATTCGGTTTTAAAGGCACTAATCCAACCGCACCAGCCATATTTCAATTTTTGGAATTTTAGGGAATCAGCATCTAAATAGTGCATATTTATAGCAATCTTGAATCCATTCAAGTTTGATTATTTCTGACGATCCATGGTGTTTTCCATTTCATCTGTACTATATTTAAAGTAGTGTTGTACTAGTCTGATTAATTAAAGTTGTTACTTTAAAGTTAGGTAAAATTAATAGTTTAGTATTATAAACAATTGATTAACTCAGCATATTTTTACAGGCTCAATAACCGGGACATTTTCGGTCCCTGATGATATTTTTTTGTCATAGTAAACAAATAAGTCCCCTAAAAATTTAATATTTTGTATGTAATCTATGTTTTTTTATCACTATGGCAATATTCTGCGCTTTCTCTACAAGTTAGATTTTTAGAATAGTGAATAAATGACGGATTTATGATTTTCATCTCATTTCCGATGAATTGTGCAGAACAGGCACAGTTCACAATCTGTATACAACTTGTTATAATTATGTAGTAACAGGCGATCGGGATATAAAATTCATATTTCATCGTCTTTTGCGTTGAAATCAGTAAAGTTTTGTTTACCTTTTATGTTAATCACCTTCCTGAACCAGGAAAAGAATGATGGTCAAATTAAATAAAAACTGTATCAACATTTAAGAAGTTTCTGCCTCAAAGTTTAAATTAATTTACTCTGGAACCTTATTTATAGGGACTTAAACTGTCCCAACAGCAGATGCTTTACTATTATTTATCAAGGTTTCAATTGTTGATTTTAATACTTTTAGAATTTGTTTTTGAATTGTGTAAGTGAAATATAAATGTGTATGTTTGTAGGAGGATGTAATGCGAAAGAGAATAGCGATCAACGGATTTGGAAGAATCGGTAGAATGACCTTAAATGCTATGGCATCAAGAGGAATGCTTGGGGAAGATTTTGAAGTGGTGGCATTGGTAAAAAGATCAGACGACGCTAAGAACTTTGCCTATCAGATGAAGTATGATTCAACCCAGGGAAGATTCCCAGGTGTGATAGCAACAAGGAAAAGTGATCCTAATCTTGAGAATGATGACATCATCATCGTCAATGGATATGAAATAAAATGTATTAAAGGTACTTCAAGTGCTGAGGATCTTCCTTGGAAAGAGCTTGATGTTGATATTGTCATTGAATCAACAGGTTTATTCACTGACTCAAAATCTGTTTACAACCATATTAAAGCAGGGGCAAAAAAGGTTATACTCACAGCTCCGGCCAAGGATGACATGAAAACCCTTGTCTATGGTGTAAATCACACTGAATATGATCCTAAAATACATGATATGGTTTCAAACGCATCCTGTACTACAAATTGTCTGGCTCCATTAGTCCACGTTCTTTTAAAAGAGGGCATCGGTCTTGAGAAGGGCTTAATGACAACTGTCCACGCTTATACATCCAGCCAGAATGTTTTAGATAATGCAACAAAGAGAAACTGGAAAGGTGGAAGAGCAGCCAACCTTAATATCATACCTTCAAGCACTGGAGCAGCTAAAGCTGTTGGTTTGGTTCTACCTGAAGTCAAAGGTAAGCTTTCGGGAATGTCCTTCAGAGTACCAGTACCTGCAGGCTCAGTAGTTGACTTGACCTTTACTGCAGCAAGAGATACTTCAATACAGGAAATAGACGAATTAATGCTGAAAGCCTCACAGACTTACCTAAAAGACGTTTTAGGCTATACTGACGAAGAGCTTGTATCTACAGACTTCATCCACGATGCCCGTTCTTCAATTTATGATTCAGGAACAACTTTGGCTAATAACCTTCCAGGAGAAAAGAGATTCTTCAAGATTTGCAGCTGGTACGACAACGAATGGGGTTATTCAAACAGAGTAATAGACCTTGCAAAATATTTGATAGAAACATCCTTCTAATATTGGATATCAGTTTATATAAATTTTATATCAGGACCAGCAATTCGGATAATACCGGTTTGCCGGTCCTTTTATTTATAGGTTAAACTCTATGACCCCTTTTTTAGTAAGTAGGTTAACGTACATTTTAACTCCATCGTTTAATACTTTATCATCAAAATTGAACATGTTGCTGTGTAATGGCTTATCAAAGCCTTTTTCAACATTTCCGGTGCCTAACATCATGAACACTCCCGGTATTTCTTCCAAGTAATATGAAAAGTCTTCGGACAGCATCAGCGGATCTAGAGTCACAAATTCCAAATTTGTAAGAGATTCTTTTACTTTCTCTAAAAGTTTTGGATCATTGAATACTTCGGGATAATAATCTCGAATCTCTAATACAGCTTCAACACCATGACTGATTTTAATTCCATTTACCTTATCTTCCATCCTTGATTTTACAAAATCATAGGAATTCTTACTGAAAGCACGTATTGTTCCTTTTAACTCAGAATATCCTGAGACAATATTCCGTGCCTCCCCTGATTTAAATATTCCAACA
>JASDTM010000076.1:0-3263 GCA_041891535.1 Clostridiaceae bacterium | reverse complement strand
GTGCCGATGATACTGCATGGGAAGCTGTGTGGGAAAGCAGGTTGATGCCGGTTAAATGAGCACTCTTAATTGAGTGCTTTATTTTTTTACTCAATTTTTGTTATTTATGGGTATTAAGTTGATAACAATTGAAAATACTATAAAATATAGATGTAGGGATAATATTCCTATTGTATTCATCATTGGATATCGGAGGTTTTATAGTGGAAAAGAACAGGTTATTTGGTAGCTTCGCAACAGTGGACGAAGCTCTTAAGGAGATAGAGAGGCTGGAGAGCTTAGGCTATGCCAGAGATGAAATTTCAATAGTAGCAAAGGATAAAAATATTCTTGAAGAAGTCAAGGGTATAGCAAGTGATGATACAGGCTCAGGACTTCGTACCGGATTTGAGACTGTGGATAGTCCGGTAATAAAAAACAAAATACCGGATTCAGTTGCAAACGAAGGATCTTTGGTTTCAGGTGCAGCCACAGGAGCAGCACTAGGTGGAATTGGTGGACTTCTTCTGGCGGCGGGTACATTCGTTATTCCGGGAATCGGACCAATTCTTGCAGCAGGTCCAATTGCTGCAGCAATAGCCGGAGCAGCGACAGGCGGAATTGTCGGTGGAGCATTAGGTGGAGTTGTAGGTGTATTCAATCAATTGGATCTGCCTGAAGAGGATAAGAAATTCCTTAATCAGAAGTTTGATGAGGGTGAGATAATAGTTTATACAAAGCCTAAAAATATAGTCGACCTCAATAAGGACAATATCGGATCTTAGAATTGTATATTTAGTAAAGTAGAATTTTAGAAAGTTAAGAACAGGATGGTTGGTTTCAATCATCCTTTTTCTATTTATATGCAATGTATTTTTGATACAATGTATATAGAAATATTTTTAGGGGAGTGTGAAATATGGATAGGAATCAATTTGGAACAAGATATGATAAGCTGGCACCAAAGGTAGTCAAGGAATTACAAGCAAGATCCTTTGATGCATACTATGTACAGACTAAAGAAGAAGCTTTGGCAAAAGCTTTAGAGCTGATCCCTTATGGTGATGTGGTTTCCTGGGGAGGAACAGTATCAGTTGATCAGATAGGTTTATTCAATGTGGTTAAAAACTCTGACAATTATAGAGTGATTGACAGGGATTCAGCTGCCAATATGGAAGAAAGATGGGAAATAATGAGACAGGCACTTTTGGCAGATACTTTCCTGGCATCTGCAAATGCCATAACTCAGGATGGACAGATTTTTAATATTGATGGCAATGGAAACAGGGTTGCAGCTTTCGCCTTCGGACCTAAAAACATCATAGTAATTGCAGGTATGAACAAGGTTGTTACTGATGAAAAAGCAGCTTATGAAAGAATCAGAAAGTATGCATCCTGCGTCAATGTTCAAAGGTTGAATGTTACAACTGCAGGCTGCTATAACACTGGATACTGCATTGATTGTAAGAATCAAGGGACAATATGTGGATACATACAGCAGATTAGAGTATGTAAGCCTGCTAAAAAGATTAAGGTTATCTTAGTTGGTGAGGATTTAGGATTCTAGTATCAGTCAATATTGTTAATGACAGGTTTTTTGGTTTTAAATTGGAACAGGAATGTGGAGACATGAGCCTGTTCCGATTTTTTATTGGTATGAGAATAACTTTACCCATTTATCCTATATATATCATGGTGTATATTGTAAAATTAGTTAAGAAATAAATGGACTTGGAGCTTTGAATGAAAAAGAGTGAACTAAAAGATATAAATAGGATTAAGAAAAAAGCCACTGAAGAATATAAAAAAGTTAAAAAACCTGTGTTTACAATGGAGGAAATTTTGGAAGAAAAGCCATCTAAATTGATACCAACCATATTTGACGTTCCTCTTAAAGAGCCTTTAAAGGTGGATGTTGAAAATGTAGGAAAGATAAAAGTAGTTACCGGCAGTGCAATGAGGACTCCTGAGTTTGATGATAAATACTATTATGACGGGGAATTGGGACCCATATACTCAAAGGACAGTACCGTTTTAAGGCTTTGGGCACCAACCGCTGTTAATGTGGAAGCTGTTTTTTATGATGACTTGAACCCCCAGAGTGAAGTTCAAGAAGTAATTCCAATGTTGGAATTGGACAAAGGGATTTGGGAAGTTACTTTGGAAGGTGATATGAAAAACAGGGCATATACATATAGGCTATCCTTCAGTGATGGCTTGGTAAATCAGGCCTGTGATCCATATTCCAAAGCTGTAACGGCCAATGGGGGAAGGACTGTCATTATTGACTCAGCTGATACTGTACTGGATGGTTTTAAAAGAATGCCGGAATTTTCATCTCCAGTGGATGCAGTAATATATGAGGCACATATAAGGGACCTATCAATTTCTCCTGATTCGGGGATAGAGGCAAAGGGAAAATATAATGGTGTTGTTGAGAGCGGCACAGTGTATAAGGACATGCCAACCGGTCTGGATTATATTAAAAATCTTGGGATAACGCATCTGCAGATTCTACCCATGTTTGATTTTGCATCTGTTGACGAATTGGCTGAATCTCCAGCTTATAACTGGGGCTATGACCCTCTTAATTTCAATGTACCGGAAGGGTCATACTCAACTGACCCGGGTAATCCGATTAAGAGGATACTTGAACTTAAAAATATGGTGAAGAAGCTCCATGATAATGGCATAAGAGCCATTATGGATGTGGTATATAACCATGTTTTTGATGTTAAGCTTCAAAATCTACATTTAACTGTTCCAGGTTACTATTTCAGATATAACGAAAAGGGTGAATTAAGTAATGGTACAGGTGTTGGTAATGACACTGCATCTGAAAGACGGATGATGAGAAAGTATATTTTAGATTCAATCATCTATTGGACTGAGGAATTTAAGCTGGATGGCTTCAGGTTTGATCTTATGGGTATTCATGACGTAGACCTTATGAACAGCATAAGAGAAGAATTGGACAAGATCGACCCATCAATTATCATACTTGGAGAAGGATGGAAATTAGATACACCAATTCCTGAAACAATGAAGGCCAATCAATGGAATTCAAACAGGATGCCAAGAATTGCACATTTTAACGACTCCATGAGAGACATAGTAAAGGGAAGTGTATTTTTGGACAAGGAAAAAGGATTCATATCAGGAAAGCATGTGGAAAACCTGGTGTTTTTAAATATGGCAGGAGCATATAATCTTCCAAACAAAGTACCCTCTTTCCAATCACCTGACAGGGTAATCCAATATGTTGAAGCCCATGATAACTACAC
>JASDTM010000075.1:0-3299 GCA_041891535.1 Clostridiaceae bacterium | reverse complement strand
TTCTTCACAGGCTTCCTGTGGAGTTCTGCCTTCCTTCATGAGTCTTACAGTTTCATAGGCTAAGCATCCCTTCATAATATCTTCACCAACACCTGTACTTGCAGCTCCTCCTATTTCTGAGTCAGCATATATTCCAGAGCCTGGTAGAGCTGTATCTCCAACTCTTCCTCTTTTTTTCATAATGAGACCAGTTGTTGAAGAACCTGCACTTATGGAACCGTCGCTGTCTATGCAGACTGTACCCACAGTGTCATGACCAGCATACTTGTTTCTTCCCTCTGCAATTTCCTTGCTTCTTTGAAGAAATTTAGCATGGGTTTTCTCAGACAGCATATCCTTTTCTTCAAAATGATTTTCCCTTGCGTAATCTATGGCACCCTGACCTGTCAAGAATATATTGAGTTTTTCATTTGAAAGTGATCTTGAAACCTTAATCGGATTTGCAATTCCCCTTAGGGCAGTTACAGCACCAAAGTTCAGGTTATTTCCATCCATGAAGGCGGAATCCATTTGAACCTCTCCCTTTTCATTTGGCCAACCACCAAAGCCTACGGATTCAAACTCCGGATTATTCTCTACATTTATAATGACTTTTTCGACGCACATACCAGAATCAGATACTGCATCCAAAAACTTAGCTCCTTCTTTTACACCATCTTCGGACATCGCCCAAGTACTTATAATTGTCCACATAATTTTTCCCCCGAGGAATATAATATTCCTTATTATACTAATATTTTGTCCTTTTTCATATTTTCTTCATAACTAAGTGTTTAATCCATATTTTGTTGTTTACAAAAATTTCATAATTTAACCCTTATCTCGATTTTAAAAAGTATTATTTCTCTTACCCATCAACTTAACCATTCATTCAAGCAGGCCGAAAAATGGATATTATAAATTTACTGATATATGAGATATGAAAATCAGCCTTTATATTTGTAACTAATTTGACATTAATTTCCTGGTATGATAAAAAATCACTGACAGACTAACTCACCCAACGACATAAGTTGTTGGTTTTATTAAATGGAGGGAAATATGTTAGTAAGCAAAATCAGAAAAAATTTATCAAAAATAATCACAGTTGCAACAATAGCTGCCACCTTTGCAGGCGGTACAGCTACAGCTTTAGCTGCAGGAGCTACTTCAACTGACTATGTAAACTTCAGGACTGGTCCTGGATTGAATTACTCAGTACAGTTTGTTGTAAAGCCCGGCACAGCAGTAAATATAGTAACTGAGCAGGGCTATTGGTCCAAGGTTGAAGTTTCAGGCAAATCCGGATACATGGCAACAGAGTATCTGAAGAAAACTGCAGCTCCAACTACCACAACAACTACAGCTCCGACAGTTACAGCACCAGCTGCAACTGCAACAGCAGTAACTACAGATGCATTGAATTTAAGAGCATCCGGCAGCTTATCCGCATCAATACTTACAGTAATCCCAAAGGGAACTAAGATTGATGTCATCGGAAGCACAACAGGTACATGGGTTAATGTAAAATATGGAAGCAGAACTGGATGGGTTCATTCAGACTACATTACAATAAGCAAGACTCAGACAACTACACCTGCTCCGGCACCGGTTGTTAAACCAACAACTCCAGCACCAACTCCAGCTCCAACCCCGGCTCCAACCCCGGCTCCAACAACTGATGCTGGTAAGTATAATCTGACAGCTGCAACAAGAGTGTTTGTAAATGCATCAGATGCACAGAACGGTGTTAATTCAGTAGGTAACTATTCTGCAGGATCCTATTTTGTATTCAGAACCTATGCAGGAATGATCAATATAACCAAGACTTCAGGAGTACCTGGTGCTTGGATTAATCCTGGAACAATAGGAACAACAACTCCTGCTCCAGCGCCGGCACCTACACCTAGCAATCCATATGCAGGATACACAAAAATGACCTTTGATGTGACCTTCTACACTGACATCCCTTGGATGAATAGTGGCTATGTCACAACAGCAACAGGTAAGAAGCCGGCTTACGGAATGCTTGCAACAAATGCATGGCCTTTTGGAACAGTTATTGAAATACCAGGCTGGGGAACCTTCGTAGTTGAAGACAGAGGTGGATCAAGCCTTAACACAAAGAACAGACTTGACATGTTCATCCCAAGAAAAGCAGGAGAATCAGACAACCAGTATGTCAACAGACTACTTGTAATGGGAAGACAGTATCTCACAGGATATGTAAAACCATAATTTAATACTTAAATAAGTTTTGAGCTCAGGATCTTACTCCTGGGCTCATATGTTTTTTACACATGGTTCATGGTAAAATCAGTACTATAAAACTCATTCTTTGAGGAGGACTCCATGTTTCAACCGGACAAAGTATTTTTAGGTTTCATTATAGGTATAAACCTTTTAGCCTTCTGGTATTACAGAAAGGACAAATTAAGTGCAATAAATAAAAAAAGAAGAACCTCAGAAAAGTTTCTCCTGACCATAGCCCTTTTAGGAGGAGCCTATGGCGCACTACTTGGAATGCTTATGTTCAGACATAAGACGAAGCATGCAAGGTTTGTTGTTCTTGTCCCATTATTCGTAATATTATGGTCACTTATCCTTTGGTACATATACTTAAGGGGATTTCTAATATAAACTCTACACAAAAGAACTCCAGAGATACTTACTCCGGAGTTCTATGTTTATTTAATGGGTTCATTAACTACTGAAGTCCTTACTTTACTTATTAACCACATTCTGTGGCTCTCCCTTTAGGAAAGCTGCTATATTTTCGACTGCGACATCCATTAATCTCTGCCTTGATTCCTTTGGAGCCCAGGAAATATGAGGTGTTATTATGGCGTTCTTTGCAGTCAGAAGCGGATTATTTGGGAGTATCGGCTCTGTGTCCACAACATCAAGCCCTGCAGCATAAACCTTGCCGGAATTGAGTGCCTCTGCCAGATCTTCTTCAACTACAAGCTGACCCCTGCTATTGTTAATAATTATGACCCCATCTTTCATTTTTGCTATGCTGTCCTTATTTATCATTCCCCTTGTTTCCGGGAATAAGGGACAATGCAGAATTATAAAGTCAGACTTTTCATAAAGCTCATCTAATTCTACATATTCCACTGTCTTTTTTGCATCTTCAAATGGACTTCTGTCATTTGCAAGAACCTTTATACCAAAGGCCTTGGCTAGCTTTGCTGTCTCATAACCTATTTTACCCAAACCAACTATTCCGGCTGTCTTTCCATCGAGCTCAATCAATGGATAATCCCAGAATGTCCAGTCAGGGTTTGTTGCCCATCTACCCTTATTTACCTCACTGC
>JASDTM010000074.1:19708-22080 GCA_041891535.1 Clostridiaceae bacterium | reverse complement strand
CTCATTATGGCCGGTACTGAACATCCAAATCCAATGATCATTGGTATGAAAGCTTTTCCGGACAATCCCATTTTTCTCATAAGTCTGTCCATTATAAGAGCTGCCCTTGCCATATATCCAGATTCTTCCAGCAAACTGATGCCAAAGAACAGGGTCATTATCAAAGGCAGAAATCCTATGATACCGCCGACTCCTGCTAAAATACCATCAACAATAAGGTTTTTAAACCAAGGTGAGGAATTTGTGAGAAGGCTGGCTATAAAATTTGAGAAGGGATTAATCACCCTATTCTCAAACAGATCTCCTAGCGGGTCTCCCACCCAGGAGAAAGTGAACATGAAAACCATGTATAAAAGCAGTAAAAAAACAGGATATGCCAAAACCGGGTTTAAAGCAATCCTGTCAATGGACTCAGTAATACTTTTACGGTGCCGGGTTTTCTCCTGAACATTCTTTAATATACTGTCAATGTGGTTATATGCTTCAATCTCGCTGTCAAAATTTCTTAATTTAGGTTCTTTTATATAATCTCCGGTTTTAACTCTTTTAAGGATTTCCTGGATTCCTTTTCCCTTTGATGCAATTATTGGAATCACTGTCATCCCCAGTGCATCGGATAATTCTTGTGGTTTAAGGTCAATACCTTTGCTTTCTGCCATATCCAGCATGTTCAATGCAATTATAATTGGAATACCAAATCTTGTTGCCTGAGATGTCAGGTAAAGATTTCTGGATAAGTTGGAAGCATCTACTATATTTATTATGATATCGGGGCGTTCTTCCTTGATATATTCCTTGGCAACCCGTTCCTCGTTAGAGAAGGTGTCCATGGCATAAATACCAGGAAGATCTACTACCTTGATATTTCCGACAAATCCTTCCTTTTTTTCTACTGTGACGCCAGGCCAGTTTCCCACATATTGATTCAATCCTGTAAGTGAATTGAACAGGGTGGTTTTTCCGACATTAGGGTTTCCTAAAAGTGCAATGACCAAGATTTAAACCTCCACAGAGATCGATCCTGCATCTTTTTTTCTGATAGCAAGAGAAAATCCTCTGAAGGCAATAACCAATGGGTCTCCAAAAGGTGCTTTATTCATGACAGTAACTTCAGTGCCCTCGAAGCAGCCAAGTGCATTGAGCCTTTTCTTAAGTTTACTGTCTCCATCTATTCTTAAAACTTTACATATCTGACCTTTGTTCAATAGTGATAATCTCTCCATGTAAGTCCTTCCTTTAACTATTTTTTGTCAATTACTGATAACAATTATCAACTTCAATGTAATTATATTAGTAGTGATAATCATTGTCAATGGAATATGAACTAATTATTAATAAAAAAATTCCACAATCCTCCCTGTAAATTTACAAGTGTTCAGTAGTGTATAATTGAAGAAAGGGCTTTAATAAGGAGGCTACCATATGAGAACAGCGGCTTTTTTTGACATAGACGGAACCCTGTACAGAGAAGGATTTATAGCAGATCTTTTCAAGATGTTGATTAAATGTGAAGTTATAGAATATGACGAATGGATAGATAAGGTAAGGCCAGCCTTTGAAAACTGGGACAGAAGACTCGGCAACTACGATAAATATCTTCTCCAGATGGCTTCAAGCTATACAGAGGCATTGAAAGGCCATCATAAAAGCTTGATGGATCATATAGTGGACAGGGTAATCAAGGATAAAGCCATGAGGACCTATGTCTACACAAGAAACAGGATAAAGTGGCACAAGGAACAAGGGCACCTTGTATTTACCATTTCAGGCTCACCCGAAGAATTAGTCAGAGCAATGGCAGAATTCTATGATCTTGATGGATATGTAGGTTCAAAATATCTTTTGGATGAGAATAACTACTACACAGGTGAAATAATACCCATGTGGAATTCAAAATCAAAGGACAAAGCTATTACAGACTTTAAAAATCAATATGATCTTGATTTGGATGAGTGCTGGTCCTATGGAGATACAGCAGGGGATTTAGCCATGTTTAAAAAAACAGGACATCCAGTACTGATAAATCCAACAAGGGAATTGTTGACCCTTGCCAAGGAGGACGCTGCCCTTACAAAGAGAGCAGAAATCATAGTTGAGAGAAAGGATGTCATATATAAATTGGGATTTGATGATCTGGTGATACTCAAATGATCAAGTTCTTGGACGCTGTTAAACTTGAAACTGAATCTGCAATTGAAAATAATCTTGAATTCACAGTTGATGGCAAGAGTATATTGGAAAGGTCAATATTTTTGGACCTGGAACACTATATATATAAAAAACCTATTTGTATCGGAATTTTCGGAGCTGCCTATATAAAAAATGACGAACTTAAGATTGAACAGTATTTTTTAGAGGATTCCAAAGACTCC
>JASDTM010000074.1:19398-19698 GCA_041891535.1 Clostridiaceae bacterium | reverse complement strand
GCTTAGAAATGAGGGCTATGATTATTTAGTAACCTTTGCAGGCAAGAATGATCTGATGGTTTTAAACACCATGTTTCGGAAATTCGAAATAGAAACAGACCTTAGAAAACAGTTCAAGCTGATTGATATTCAAAGAGAATTTGAGAAGGAATTCCATATCGGAATAGGTCTTAAACCTTTGGAAAAGCTGATGGGTATAAACAGAGAGGGCGGGGAAATTTCGGGTTCTTCCATTGCAAAGACCTTTGCCAGAATTATGAAGGATCCCGGACATATTAAAAGGATGGATAAAAACAAAAT
>JASDTM010000074.1:17613-19388 GCA_041891535.1 Clostridiaceae bacterium | reverse complement strand
AACAAGGAAGATGTCATAGATTTATACTTTATTCTTAAAAACTGGAGGAGCTTGAATGATGAACTCATAGGGCTCTATAAAAGTGAAAAGGAAAGATTAAAACTATTAAGTTCTGGGATAGCTGGAGAAGAAGACTAACCAAATACATAAAAGAAAGATGAATCAAGTTGAAATGTAACCAATACCCTGGGGATATTCAATAAGATTTGTCTTTTTTATTGAGGGTTTCTGCAATGGATTTTTAGTTGCCTAAATTTTTTCTCTTAAGTGATTTAGTTTGGAAAACAGGTAAGTATTTTAAGGAAATCTTGTGAAAAAATCAGTTGAATTGGCCTTGGATAAAGGATTGTAAACAAAAAAACAGGAATGGTTAAAATTCGATTAAATCGTATTTAAATCATGGTTTTTCTGTTTACACGATGGAATGTTAGTGTTAAAGTATAAATGTACCTGTTAGCACTCCATATGAATGAGTGCTAACAATTTTAAAGTGAGGTGAGGATAGTTGTCAGAGGATGAAATAAATGATAGAAAACTTAAAATACTTCAAGCAATTGTTTCAGACTATGTAACAACTGGTGAGCCTGTAGGCTCAAGAACCCTTGCGAAAAAGTATGATTTGGGAATAAGTCCCGCAACAATCAGAAATGAAATGTCAGATCTTGAGGATATGGGATATTTGGAACAGCCTCATACTTCATCAGGAAGAGTTCCTTCATCAAAGGGCTACAGAGTTTATGTTGATAAATTGATGACTCAAAAAGAAAGCACTCCTGGAGAGCTTAGAATGATTGAGAGTCAAATCATCAACCTGGCATCATTTGAAATAGAAAAGATAATCAAGCAGGCATCCATGATGCTGGCTCAGATGACAAACCTTGTAACAATTGCCAAGACTCCTTCTGTTAAAAAGTCACATATTAAAACAGTTCAGATTGTGGCTTTGGGAGCTCAGCATCTGATAGTTGTAATTGTGCTTGATAACTCAGCTGTTAAAAATACAGTTATAAAAATTGACAACATGCCTGATCCTTCAGAGCTTTTGATGATATCAAACCTGCTCACATTAAAAATGTCTGGCTTGGCTGTCAATGACATTGATCTTAGCGTAGTTGAATCCATAAGAAAGGATTTAAGAGGCTTCAGTGAGCTCTTCAGCTCAGTAATGGAAGCGGCATATACTGCACTGACTGCTGACACCAATGGCTACATCATTGAAGGTAAGAGCAATATTTTGGATTATCCTGAGTTTAAAGACATTGTCAAAGCAAGGGATGTATTCAATATGCTGGAGAATCCAATAGATCTTCTGGAAAAGGTAAATCCTGATAATGATGGTGCGGATAACAAGGATTTCAGAATTGTAATAGGCGAAGAAATAGATCTTCCGGATACTTCTGATTGGTCTGTAATCTCAGCTAAATATAAATTAAACGGTGAAGAGGTAGGTACAATAAACCTTCTTGGACCAAAAAGACTTAATTATGACAAAGTCACTTCAATACTTTCCAGTGTTGTAAGTGAAATTAATAAAAAGCTCAGAGTTACTGACGAGGAGGTAGATACGGATGACGGAGATGGATAAGGATAAAGTGAATGAAACCAGCAAGGAAGAAGCTTCAAAACCAGAAGAAGTAATAAATGAGGTCGAAATTGAAAAAACAGATTCCTTGAATGATGAAGATTTTGAGGAAATTGATGATAATTCGGAAGAGGAAGTGACATCTGAAAAGGACAATATTTTAACCAGACTCAAGGATGAAGCAATGTTCAAC
>JASDTM010000074.1:0-17603 GCA_041891535.1 Clostridiaceae bacterium | reverse complement strand
GATTAAGACTATGGAAGACCAGGTTAAAAGACTGACCAATGAAGTTGAAGCTTATAAGGAACGACTTTTAAGGCTAAGTGCTGAATACGAGAACTACAGAACAAGGTCTGACAAAGAAAAGAAGGAAATGGGAGCTGCAGGTACTGCAGGAGCTGTTAAAAACATTCTCCCGGTTATAGACAACCTGGAGAGAGCTCTTAAGACTGAAGCCACCGATTTAGAAGGTTTATATGAAGGTGTAAATCTTACACTGGGACAATTTACCCAAGCCCTAGATAAGCTTGGAGTAGAAACTATAAACACTGACGAGGGTTTTGACCCGAATCTCCATGAAGCTGTAATGCATTCAACGGATCCTCTGAAGGGACCCAATGAAATAGATGAAGTATTCCTCAAAGGATACAAAATCGGAGATAAGGTAATAAGACACTCAGTTGTAAAAGTAGTAAACTAGTAATTTTAAAATAAGGAAAAACATACAAATCATGGGGACATGATTTTCAGGAGGAAAATATTATGGCAAAAGTAATAGGAATTGATTTAGGAACCACAAACTCAGTTGTAGCAGTTATGGAAGGTGGATCACCAGTAGTTATACCAAATGCAGAAGGAGCAAGAACTACTCCATCAGTAGTTTCATTCCAGCCAAATGGAGACAGATTGGTTGGTGCAACAGCTAAAAGACAGGCGATAACAAACCCTGATTTTACAATAGCTTCAATTAAAAGAAAAATGGGAACTGACTTTAAGGTACACGTTGGAGACATGGATTATACAGCACCTGAAATTTCAGCAATGATACTTCAGAAATTGAAAACTGATGCAGAAAGCTATTTGGGAGAAAAGATCACCCAGGCTGTTATTACAGTACCTGCATACTTTAATGACAGCCAGAGACAGGCTACAAAGGATGCCGGTAAAATAGCTGGCCTTGAAGTATTAAGAATAGTAAACGAGCCAACAGCTTCAGCCCTTGCTTATGGTATTGATAAAATAGACGATGCACACAAGGTATTGGTTTATGACCTTGGCGGTGGAACATTCGACGTATCTATTTTGGATCTTGGAGACGGAGTGTTTGAAGTTCTGTCAACAAACGGAAACACCAAATTAGGTGGAGATGACTTTGACCAAAGAGTTGTAAATTGGATTGCAGATGAATTCAAAAAGAGCAACGGCATAGATTTAAGAAATGACAAAATGTCCATGCAGAGATTGAAGGATGCAGCAGAAGCAGCTAAAATTGAGCTTTCTTCAGCAACAACTGCTCAGATTAACCTACCATTCATAACTTCAGATGCAACAGGACCTAAGCATATCAACATGAGCCTATCCAGGGCAAAATTCAATGAATTGACTGAGGATCTTGTAAGATCAACTCTGGAACCAATGGAGAAAGCCATTAACGATGCTGGTCTTAAAAAAGAGGAAATCGACAAGGTAATCCTTGTTGGTGGTTCAACAAGAATCCCTGCAGTTTATGACATAGTCAAGAGCTTCAGTGGAAAGGAACCTACAAAGGGAGTAAACCCAGATGAAGTTGTTGCATTAGGCGCAGCTATTCAGGCAGGTGTATTGACCGGAGAAGTTAAAGAAATTGTTCTTCTTGATGTAACTCCATTGACACTTGGTATTGAGACAATGGGAGGAATTGCAACTCCTATAATTGAAAGAAATACAACAATCCCAGCTAAAAAGAGCCAGATATTCACAACTGCTGCAGACGGACAGACTTCAGTTGAAGTTCACGTTGTACAGGGTGAAAGAAAAATGGCATTGGATAACAAGACACTTGGAAGATTCACCTTGTCAGGAATTGCTCCTGCACCAAGAGGAATCCCTCAGATAGAAGTAACCTTCGACATAGATGCAAACGGAATTGTCAAGGTAACTGCAGTTGACAAGGCAACTGGAAAAGAAGCCAACATCACTATTACAGCATCCTCAAACATGACCTCAGATGATATTGACAAGGCAGTAAAGGAAGCAGAAAGATTTGCAGAGGAAGATGCAAAGAAGAAGGAATCTGTTGAAGTCAAGAACAATGCAGAGCAGACAATATACCAGACAGAGAAGTCATTAAAGGATCTTGGAGACAAGGTTGATGCAAATGAGAAGTCCAATGTTGAAGCTAAGCTGGAAGCACTGAGAAATCTTAAGGATTCAGATGATCTTGAAGCTATAAAGAAAGCCCAGGAAGAACTTACTACAACCTTCTATGAAGTTTCATCCAAGGTATATGCTGCAAATGCACAGGCTCAGGAAGGGGCAGAGGAAGCACCTCATACTGAAAGCGCAGGCTCAACAAATTTTGATCCTGATAAGGTTGTTGATGCAGAATACAAAGTTGAAGAGGATAAATAATAGGTTATAATAGATAATCGAAAGATTAATTTATCTTAAAGATGTAATCAGGAGTTTCTCCTGATTCATCTTAAGTTAAGGAGAAAATACAAATGGCCAATAAAGACTACTATGGGGTACTGGGTGTTGAGAAAAGTGCCACTGAAGAAGAAATAAAAAGAGCTTTCAGAAAGCTTGCAATTAAATACCATCCGGACAGAAACCAAGGAAACAAGGAAGCTGAGGAAAAATTCAAGGAAATTAACGAAGCTTACCAGGTCCTGTCTGATTCTCAGAAAAGGGCACACTACGATCAATTTGGTACTGCAGACTTCCAGGGATTTGGCCAAGGTGGTCAGGGCTATGCCGGATATGACTATACTGGCTTTGGTGATTTGGGAGATATCTTCGGGCAGTTCTTCGGAGGCGGTGGCTTCGGAAGACAGAGGACTCAATCAAGAGCCCAAACCCGAAATGCACCAAGACGTGGTGAATCTCTGGAATATATTCTGGATTTAAGCTTTGAGGAAGCAATGAAGGGCACTGAGAAGGTAGTTAATATTACCACCGATACAGCGTGCTCCACATGTAATGGACTTGGAGTAAAGAATCCTTCAGATAAAAAAACCTGTACAAAATGTAACGGTTCAGGTATTGTAAGGACCACTCAACAGACCATGTTCGGAAACATGATTAATGAAAGCATTTGTGATGTGTGCAGAGGAGCCGGTGAGATAATCACCAATCCGTGTCCTACCTGTAAAGGTGCAGGAAGGATGAGATCACCTAAGAAAGTTACAATTTCAGTGCCGAAGGGTGTTGATACTGGAAACGTAATTTCAATGAAAGGTAGTGGAAATGCCGGATATAACGGTGGTTCTGCAGGAGACTTGCATATTATAACAAGAATTGCTCCACACAAAACCTTTGTACGGAAGGGCACATCAATATTTATTGATAAACATGTGGATATGGCTCAGGCTGCCTTGGGAGTTGAAACCAGTGTCCCAACAATAGATGGTAATGTGACGTACAGCATTCCTTCAGGCACACAATCAGGTACTGTATTCAGATTGAAGGGTAAAGGAGTACCTGTGGTAAATTCTTCCTCAGATCAAAGAGGAGATCAATTCATCAATGTTATAGTGGATACACCAAAGAACTTAAATGACTTACAGAAAAAAGCACTCAAGGACTACCTGAATGCATCAGGTCTTTCAACTGATAACGAGACGAATGAGAAAACAGAACAACCTAAAAAGAAGTTCAGCATATTCCAATAATTAATAAGAGGTAGATGAGATTCAACATCTGCCTTTTTTTAGGTCCCAATTTTTCTGTTATACTAAAATTCAAGAGGATGATTCCAGAGATTAAAATTTATATAGAATGTATTTTTTGAAAAATAAACATATTCACCTTGTTAGGTGACTTGGAGAAAATATGAAAATATTAGTAACAAATGATGATGGTATAAATGCAAGAGGAATTAAGATACTGACTGAGGCTGCAATGAATTTTGGAGAAGTCTATGTTGTTGCGCCTAAAACCCAGCAATCTGCAGTTTCCCAGGGTATAACCATTCATAATCCGATCAGTATAGAGGAATATGATTTTATAACTGGAACCAGGGCGTGGACTGTAGGAGGAAAGCCTGCAGACTGTGTCAAGGTTGCCATGGAGTATCTTCATTTAAAACCGGACCTTGTACTATCAGGCGTTAATGACGGTCCTAATCTAGGGACGGATATACTCTACTCAGGGACCGTGGCTGCTGCATCAGAAGCTGCAGTATTTAAAATTCCGGCTGTTGCAATATCCACTGATTTTGGTGCCTTTGAGATAGTTGAAAGAGAAATCAATGATGTTCTGTCCTTCTTGATTGTAAATAACATACCTTCACCAGGTACCCTGGTCAATGTGAATTTCCCTGTCAATGCATTCAATGCATCGCTTGGGTTTAAGTTTACAAAGCAAGGTGAAAGATTCTTTTCAGCCAAGTATCGTCATGATGAGGGAATGTATTGGCAGGAAGGCAATTGGGTCAGATCTGAAAATGATGTGGACAGTGATGTCAAAGCATGTGAAAGCGGGTATATATCTGTATCACCCCTTGGAATAGACAGAACTGATACTGGAATATTATCCAACTGGAAAAATAAAAAAGGACTTTAAAGGTGTATAAATGAACGGCGAGTGGAATGAAATTAAAATTGTTGTTCCTGTAAGTTCACAGGAACCGGTTGCATCTATATTGTATGGCATGGATGTCAAGGGCATATCAATTGAGGATCCAACTGATTTGGAAAAATATGAAAAAAGCCCCGTGACCTGGGATTATGCAGATATTAATTTGTTTAAAGAAGGTAAGGACTCGGCTGTTATTAAAGCCTATTTTCCAGATACGGACAACATAAAAAAGCACATAGAGTATATAACTTCAAAAATTGAAGAACTGAAATCCTTTGGATTTGAAATAGATAATTATCGAATCGAAAGTGCTAAGGTTAATGAAGAGGATTGGGCTACATCCTGGAAAAAGTATTATAAGCCCATGAGAATTGGAAGAAACATCATAATAAAGCCGATTTGGGAGGAGTACTCTGAAAAACCTGAAGATATCATTATAAAGATGGATCCGGGTATGGCCTTTGGAACTGGCACTCATGAAACTACAAAAATGTGCATTGAGGCACTTGAGGACCACATTCATGGTGGTGAATATGTTGTTGACGTGGGCACAGGTTCTGGAATTCTTGGAATTACCTCATCAAAACTTGGAGCGAAAAAGGTAGCTGCTGTTGATTTAGACCCGGTGGCAGTTGATTCAGCAAGGATAAACAAAGGCTTTAATGATATCTCCAACATGGAAGTCATCGAGGGTAATCTCTTGGATGTTGTTTCAGAAAAATCGGATGTGGTAATAGCCAATATAATAGCAGATGTAATTATTATTCTATTAAAGGATATTAGAAGAATTCTCAAAGAGGATGGAATATTCATCGCCTCTGGAATAATTAACCTGAGATTGGATGAAGTATTGGAAGCACTTAAGAATGAAGGACTTGAGGTATTGGAAATCAGAAAAGAAAATGATTGGTGCTGTGTCGTATCAAAGTTGAATAAAAAGATTAGTTAAGTTAGTTCTTACAAAAAATTAAACAGGGTGCGGTTAAGCACCCTTTAAAAACTAACTTTTCCTGGTTTGTATATTATATATTAACCGATCTTTTTAACGTTAGCTGCCTGAACGCCTTTTGGGCCTTCTTCAAGCTCAAATTCAACAACGTCACCTTCATCAAGGGATTTTCTCATTTCATCTGAGATAATCGCTCTGAAGTGAACGAAAACGTCCTTTTCACCTGGACATTCGATGAATCCGTAGCCTTTTTCTTGGTTAAACCACTTAACTGTTCCTTCTTTCATTGACTTCCTCCTTTAGAGGTTTTACCCTCTGGTTCCTTAGTAGTATAACACAAGAAAATTATAAATATGTGAATAAAGAATATATAGATTAAAATATAAAATTAACATTTTACTGATTTTTTTATTTATTTGAGTCTATTTTCATGATTAGAAATGGAGTTTTTATGCATAAATTTTTCACTGAACAAGTAACTTTTAAAGATGGAAAGGGAACGGCTGTTATTGTTGGCGATGATGTCAAGCATATATGGAAGGTCCTGCGCCTTAAAGAAAAAGACAGTGTTTTGATCAACGATTTAAATGGTCAGGATTATTCAGGCGAGATTCTGTCTGTTTCAAAGGAAGAAGTAAGGGTAAAACTTAATTCCATGATTACGGACACTTCTGAATCACCTTTGGAAATCACTGTGTTTCAAGGTATCCCAAAAGGACAAAAAATGGACCTCATAAGCCAGAAGCTGAGTGAGCTTGGTGTTTCCAAAATAGTTCAGGTAAGAATGGAGAGAACAATTCCGGAAAATGAGAATGAGAATAAAAAGCTTGATAGATACAGAAGGATAATTCTGGAAGGTTGTAAGCAGTCTAAGAGAAGCAGAATAACATCTGTAACCCCACCCATGGATTTAAATGAGGCTTCAAAGCTCATCAATGAACTTGATTTATTGATTGTTCCCTATGAGAATGAAGAAAACAGGGGAATAAAATCCATTGAAGGAAAGATATCGGAAGCTAAAAAAATTGGAATATTGGTGGGGCCGGAAGGCGGTATATCTGAAGATGAGATAAAAATCCTGGAAGATTTTGGTGGTGAGGTAATCACTTTAGGTCCCAGGATATTAAGGACTGAAACCTGTGCTATAACTGTGGTTTCAATACTTCAATACATTGCAGGAGACATGGGTTAAATGAAAGTAGCCATAGAAACCCTGGGTTGCAGGGTAAACATATATGATTCAGAAGCCATGGCAGAGCTGTTCAAAAAGGATGACTATTCTGTTGTTGACTTCACTGAAAAAGCGGATGTGTATGTTATTAACACGTGTACAGTGACAAATGCAGGAGATAAAAAATCAAGGCAGATGATAGGGAGGGCGAAAAAGGCCAACCCTGATTCAATTATCTGCGTTGTTGGATGCTATGCACAGGTTGCAGCAGATAAGATAGCAGAAATCCCCGGTGTGGACGTTGTCTTGGGCTCCAGAAATAAAAGTTTGGTTGTAGATTATGCAAACAGAGCCCTTGCGACCGGTGAAAAGTTCTCAGAGGTTTCTGAAATTATGTATTCTGATGAATTTGAAAAGCTCGATATTACTGAGTATAGAGATAAAACCAGGGCATTTATGAAAATCCAGGACGGGTGTAACAGATTCTGCACCTACTGCATGATTCCTTACGCCAGGGGTGGAATATCCAGTAAGGATAAGGCGGATGTACTGAAAGAGATTTACCAGTTGAAGGAAAATGGTTTTAAAGAGGTTATCTTATCCGGTATACACATAGCATCCTATGGGATTGACAAAGCTCCAAGGAAAAATGATTTGCTCTCCTTGAATAACAAGGGGTATGATCTTCTGGATTTACTGGAGGAAATAGATAAGAAATCTGGAATGGAAAGAATCAGAATTGGATCTATAGAACCCATGTTTTTCCAAGGGGACAGGCTGGGCAGAATAAAGAAACTGAAATCTTTAATGCCGCATTTTCACTTAAGCCTCCAGTCCGGGTCTGATACTGTATTAAAGAGGATGAACAGAAGATATACCTCTGAAGAATATTGCAAAGTAGTTGAGGCTTTAAGAGAAGCAATTCCCGGAGTGTCAATAACTACAGATGTAATCACCGGTTTTCCCGGGGAAACTGATGATGAGTTTTTTGAGACTCTCAAATTCTTAGAAAGGCTCAGGCTTACGAAGACCCACGTATTTAAATACAGCCCAAGGGAAGGTACAAAGGCTGCTTCAATGGATAACCAGATTTCTGGTGCTATCAAGGATGAAAGAAGTAAGATTTTGATTCAGCTGTCTGATCTTAATGAATTGGAGTTTATAAAAAATAATTTGGGCAGTGATCATCTTGTTTTATTTGAAGAGGAAGAGGATGGAGAATTTTCAGGCTATACCGAAAACTACATCAGAGTATCAATGAAAAGTGATGAAATGCTCACAGGACAAATAAGGAAAATTAGGATATCAGAACCAGGAATACCGACCTCAACATGTGAATTGCTTTAGATTTCAATGACAATGCATTGCAATGGTTATATAATGTAAGAACAGGCATATAAAAATAACTTGCATAATAAAAAGATTTGGGAGGTGTTAGATTGGATTGTATTTTCTGTAAAATAGCTAATGGTGAGATACCCTCTGAAATAATTTTTGAAGATGACGACTGCGTTGCATTCAACGATTTAAACCCCCAGGGACCGGTTCATTATCTGGTTGTCCCTAAAAAACATATTGGATCATTGGCAGAAATGACCTAGGATGATGAAGCATTATTCGGACATATGCTGACTGTAATTTCGATACTTGCAAATGAGAAGGGTTTGAACGAAAAAGGCTATAGAGTAGTAAACAACTGTGGTCCGGACGGAGGTCAGACTGTAGATCATATTCATTTTCACGTCATCGGCGGCAGAGCAATGACTTGGCCACCGGGCTAAATTATTGTTGACGAAAACACAGATAGTAGTATATAATTACTTTTGTGTTATTTTGCCCCGCAGGGCTGAAATTTTATATTTTGTGCTAGCGGAGGGAGGGATAAATAATGTCAGAAATTAAGGTTGGAGAGAACGAGACACTAGAGTCTGCTCTCAGAAGATTCAAGAAAAAGTGCGCAAGAGCCGGAGTTCTTAGTGAGGTCAGGAAAAGAGAGCACTATGAAAAGCCAAGCGTAAAGAGAAAGAAGAAGTCAGAAGCTGCCAGAAAGAGAAAGATTAAGTAATCTTTTTACCGGAGGAATAGATAAATGACTATAAAAGAAAGACTCCAAACTGACTGGATTGCAGCCATGAAGGAGAAGGATAAGGACTTAAGCTCAATTTTGAGTATGGCTAAAGCTGCAATTTTGCATGTTGAAAAAACTGACAACCGTAAGGTTGAGGATGCAGAAGCCATTGAGATCCTTGCAAGAGAGATAAAGCAGAGACGTGAAACCATTCCGGAATTCGAAAGGGGAAATCGTCAAGACCTGGTCGATAAGGCTAACTATGAGATAGGAAAGCTGCTTTTGTACATGCCTGAACAATTGAGTGAAGACAAAATCATTGAACTGATCAGGGAAAATGCCGAAAAAATGGGCGCAAATAACATGAAGGACATGGGAAAGCTGATGGGTGCTTTAAGGCCACTTACCACAGGTAAAGCGGATGGAAGATTAGTCAGTGATCTTGTGAAAAAATTCTTAAGTGAACAAAAGTAAGACTTGTCATATTGACAGGTCTTTTTTGTTACTTGATATAGTAAAATAGAATTATAAAGACCTCGGAGGATTTATACATGTTAAATTTGGAGAATATTCAAGATTCAGTCATATTGGATGACAGAACCCTGATGAAAATAGAAGAAGCATTGGATTTTGTTACTACTGAAGAAGGCGTTGAATATGAGCCGGAGGTATCCGTTTATTTTGTTGATGATGAGAAAATCATGGAATATAACAGAATGTACAGGGAAATAGACTCCTCAACAGATGTATTGTCCTTTCCGGCATTGTCTTATCCTGAGGGAAACCCATTCTCTGTAACCTATGCTGAAGATGAAAATCTCATGGACTATATGTTCAATGAGGATAAATTGATGCTTGGTGATGTTGTCATATCAGGTGATCATATAAAAAGCCAGGCATTGGAATATGGCCATAGTGAATACAGGGAAACCATATTTTTATTTGTCCATTCTCTTTTGCATTTATTGGGCTATGATCATATGATCGCTGAAGACAAACGCATTATGAACGAAAAAGAAGATTATTACATGAACATGTTGGGAGTTGACAGGTAGTGAAAAAAAGAGGACTGTTAGACAGTTTTAATTACGCCATAGAAGGATTGGTTCATGCCATCAGGACCCAAAGAAACATGAAGATACATGTTGTCACTTCAATTGGGGTTCTTTTAGCATCCTTGTCCTTCAGTATTTCAAAGGTGGAGACTATTATCCTATGCTTGACCATAACCATGGTTATTGCAGCGGAACTTATAAATACTGCCATAGAAAGCGCTGTAGACGCTACAACAAATTATTATCATCCGTTGGTCAAGGTAGCTAAAAACACTGCTGCGGCAGCAGTCTTAATTACTGCCATCAACGCAGTGATTGTTGGAACTTTAATATTTTGGAGACCAATAACCAGAATGACCTATACTGGGATTACAGTTGTCAAGCAAAGCAGCCCGTATCTTATTGCGGCCATTCTTGGAATCATTTGCCTGATTGTTGTATTTATCAAAGCCCAGGTTGGTGAAGGAACGCCTTTAAGGGGTGGTATGCCTTCCGGACATACTGCTGTGGCCTTTGGAATGTCCACTATGATAAGCTATGTTTCTGGAAACCCGATTATTATCACCTTGTCTTTCATCTTAGCGGTTATTGTGGCTCAAAGCAGGGTTGATTCCAGGGTGCATACCTTCTGGGAGGTACTGGCAGGGGCATTGATTGGACTTTTAACAACAGTACTTATTTTTAAACTATTCGGTTATTGATATAAGGAGATTTTTATGGATAACAATTTTAAGAGCCTTAATGGATTGGATGATAAAACCAGAAGGAAGCTGGTAGTTGAAGCTTTCAGGAAAAAAGAAGAGGCATATGTCCCTTATTCACACTTCCATGTGGGAGCTGCTGTTTTAACTTACGAAGATAAAATGGTGGGTGGCTTCAACATTGAAAATGCATCCTATGGAGCCACTAACTGTGGTGAGAGGACTGCCATTTTCACAGCACTAAATAATGGTGCAAAAAAAATGAAGGCAATTGCAATTGTAGGAGATGCCAAGGAATACACTTATCCATGTGGAATCTGCAGGCAGGTCATGGCTGAATTCATGGACCCTGACAGTGAAATAATACTTGCCAAGGATCATGAGGAATTTAAGGTATTCAAGCTGAAAGAGCTGTTACCGGGTGCCTTTACAAAGGATGATTTGGAAAGCGGAAACAAAGGAGAAAAGGATGTTTAAATCTGGTTATATAACAATAATGGGCAGACCGAACGTCGGAAAGTCCACACTGATAAACAGCATAATGAAGGAAAAGCTGGCCATCGTTTCATCTAAGCCGCAGACCACAAGGACCTCAATGCGGGCAATATATAACGATGATGATTCCCAGATCATATTTGTGGATACTCCGGGAATGCATAAACCTAAGCACAAGCTCGGTGAATACATGGTGGGTAAGGCAACTGAGGCTGCACATGATGTGGATCTCATAGTATTTATTACAGAGCCGGGAGATAAAATAGGTCCTGGAGATAAATATATCACCGACTTTTTAAAGGAGAAGAAATCTCCGAAGATTCTTGTTATTAACAAGATGGATGAGGTATCACCTGAAGCAATGGCAAAGACATTGATGCTCTATTCATCTGAGTTGGATTTTGATGAAATTATTCCAATTTCCGCATTGAAGGGAAAGAATGTCTCTGAGCTTCTGGATTTAATGAAGAAGTATTTGCCGGAAGGGCCTAAATACTATCCAACCGACATAATGGCTGATATACAGGAAAAGTTCATAGCTTCTGAAACAATAAGGGAAAAGGCATTGAGGCTTCTGAATGAGGAGGTTCCACATGGAATTGCTGTTGATGTGGTTTCAATGAAAGAGAGACCTGACGGAACTTTGGATATTGAATGTGATATCATTACAGAAAAAGAATCACATAAACCCATAATAATAGGAAAAGAAGGACAGACTCTGAAGAAAATCGGAACATATGCAAGACAGGATCTGGAGAAGTTTTTCAGGACAAAGGTAAATCTCAAGCTTTTTGTTAAGGTAAGAAAGGATTGGAGAGACAATCCTGCATATCTTAAGGATCTTGGTTATAAACGTGACTAATGAGCTTGTAAAAACAAAGGGTGTAATTCTTAAAACAATGGATTTTAAGGAAAAGGATAAGCTTGTATATATCTTTACCGAGGATATGGGGAAGATGACCCTTATATGTAAAGGGGCAAGGGGAAAGAGCTCCAGATTTGCATCTTCGGTCATGCCGCTGAATATATGCAATTTTGTTGTTTTCACCGGAAAGAATATCCATAATTTAAATGAAATCAATGTTATCAATACTTTTCCGGAGCTTAAAACTGATTATGAGATTTTAACCTATGCCCTGTATTTCCTTGAATTATGTGACATAGCCATGTCTGATGGTGAGGTTAACAATCCATATTTTCTGGATTTAGTCAAAAGCTTGTTTCTTTTGGAATCCAAATCCATTGATATAAAGGTTCTGGCAAGGGCTTTTGAACTAAAGACCTTAATCAGGACAGGAAACTTCCCGGACCCGGAAATCCACGGGGGAAGGATGTCCAATGTGGCCCGTAGCATTGTTAGATTTATGATGAACAAGGGCTTGGAAGAATTAGTTGGATTAAAGACTACGGATAAGGATCTTGCTGAAGTAGAGATGCTGACAGAAGAAATGATCAAGGAGAACTTTCAAAGGAAACCTAAGAGTCTTGATATATTGAAGGAAGAATTTTAAGGAGGCAGTTGAATGGAGACAGATTTATTAAAAAAGGCAGATGAAGTAACTAAAAGAGTTAAAGTAACAAATAAGGAAGCCATAGAAGCTTTGGAGAAGAATGGAGGAGATGTGTTAAAGACCATAATGTATCTTGAAGATAACGCAACCTCCAGCTTGAATGAATTGTCTCAAAAGGCCTATGATATGATAAAAGACGAACCAAAATTAGTGTTGAGCCGCAATGAAAAGGAACTGGTCAAGGTTCCTGCAATAGCAGGTATTGGGGTGGTTTTATTAGGGCTTTGGAAACCAAAGCTTTTAGGACTTGGAGTACTTGGGTTCATTTTATCCGGAGCCGATTTAGCCTATGAGAATAACGGAGAATCCATAAGTGTCAGAGACTCCTTTAAAAAGAATTCAAAGATCTTTTCAAGTTCCTTCAAGAAAAGCAAGACCAACTTGGAATATAGATATTCTGAGCTTAAAGAGGCCGGATTTTTAAAGGAATTCAGAGAAGGCGGAGAAAAATATTACACAATAAAGCTATAAATTTTAATTGGGGTTTGCTTACTTTTGTTTACTTAGTACACAATAGTTAGTAAAACCCCTGTTTTAATGAAAAAATGTAAATTGATGTAACAAAAAATGCAGTTAATTTCAATTGAAAACGTGTAGACGGAAAAAACAATGATTTCTTGCTAAAAATGATGTCGAAGCTGTGAATTATTATTAAACTTGAGTAAGGCTGCGATTAATTGTGATATAATTATTAAGGTTTGATTTAAACTTTTTGTTGCCATAAGTGAGGAATTTACTTATGCGACATTAAATAAAGAATAAATAAGTGAGGTACTAGCATGGAAAATAAGAAGTACGTATACCTTTTTAAAGAAGGCAACGCTTCAATGAAAAATCTTCTTGGTGGAAAGGGTTCAAACCTGGCAGAAATGACAGGAATCGGCATCACTATCCCGGAAGGATTTACAGTTACCACAGAAGCATGTAACAAATACTATGATGATGGAAAAGTTATATCTAAAGAGGTCGTAGCTCAGGTTGAAGAAGCAATGACTACACTGGAAAGCCAGACAGGTAAGAAATTCGGCGGAGATAAGAACCCGCTGCTTGTTTCAGTAAGATCAGGAGCAAGAGCTTCAATGCCTGGTATGATGGATACCATACTTAACCTTGGACTTAATGAGGAAACTGTTAAGGTTGTTGCCAAGGAAACCAACAATGAAAGATTCGCCTATGACTCATACAGAAGATTCATTCAGATGTTCTCTGACGTTGTTATGGAAGTTGAAAAGCATGACTTTGAAGAAATATTGACTGCAATGAAGGAAGACAGAGGAGTTAAGAGTGATACTGATTTAACTGCAGAAGATCTTAAGGAACTTGTTGTTAAATTCAAGGAACACTACAAGAAGGTAAAGGGAACAGACTTCCCTGAAGACCCTAAAACTCAGCTGTTTGAAGCTATTACAGCAGTTTTCAGATCATGGGACAACCCAAGAGCGAATGTCTACAGAAGACTTAACGAAATTCCTTATTCATGGGGAACTGCAGTAAACGTACAGTCCATGGTATTTGGAAACAAGGGAGATACATCAGGTACTGGTGTTGCCTTCTCAAGAAACCCATCAACCGGAGAAAAGAGAGTGTTCGCAGAATATCTGATGAACGCCCAGGGAGAAGACGTTGTTGCCGGTATCAGAACTCCTTCACCTATTGAAAAGCTTGCAGAGCAGATGCCTGAAGTATACAAGGAATTTATTGATATAGTTACAAAGCTGGAAGCTCACTATAAAGATATGCAGGACATGGAATTCACCATTGAAGAAGGTAAGCTGTACTTCCTGCAGACCAGAAATGGAAAAAGAACTGCACAGGCAGCATTGAAGATTGCAGTTGACCTTGTCAATGAAGGAAGACTGACTAAGGAAGAAGCGCTTCTTAAGGTTGATCCTAAGCAGCTTGATGCATTGTTGCACCCAGCATTCGATACAAAAGCACTGGCTCAGGCAGAAGTCATCGCAAAGGGACTTCCGGCATCACCAGGAGCTGCATCAGGTAAGATTGCATTTACAGCTAAAGAAGCAAAGGAAAGAGCTGAAAAGGGCGAGAAGGTTATTCTTGTCAGACTTCAGACTTCACCAGAAGATATTGAAGGTATGGTTGCTGCAGAGGGTATCTTAACCTCAACAGGCGGTATGACTTCACATGCAGCGGTTGTTGCAAGAGGTATGGGAGCATGCTGTGTTGCAGGATGCAGTGATATCATAGTAAGTGAAACTGAAAGAACAGTTAAGGTAAATGGATTAGTTCTTACAGACAAGGATTATTTATCATTAGACGGTTCAACAGGAAAAGTATATGCAGCTGAATTAGATACAATGGAACCTGAGATTTCAGGTGACTTTGAAGTATTCATGGAGTGGGCTGACAGCGTAAGAAAGCTGAAGGTAAGAACAAATGCTGATACTCCACACGACACAGCAACAGCTGTTAAGTTCGGAGCACAGGGTATTGGTCTTACTAGAACAGAGCATATGTTCTTTGCAGAGGACAGAATCCCTGCAATGAGAGAGATGATCTTAGCTCATGACGAAGAAGCAAGAAGAAAGGCACTTGCAAAGCTTCTTCCAATGCAGAAGGAAGATTTCAAGGGTATCTATGAGGCGCTTGAAGGAAGACCTGCTACAATCAGATTCTTGGATCCACCTCTACATGAATTCCTTCCTACACATGAGGATGAAATCAAGCTTTTAGCTGATGACCTTGGAGTTTCTGTAAGTGACATCCACGATAAAATAACTTCACTACATGAGTTCAACCCAATGATGGGTCACAGAGGTTCAAGACTTGCTGTAACTTATCCTGAAATAGCTGAAATGCAGACAAGAGCGGTTATTGAAGCTGCACTTGAAGTTAGAAAAGAAAAGGGCTTCGAGATTGTTCCTGAAATAATGCTTCCATTGATTGGTGAAGTTAAGGAAATGAAGTTCGTTAAGGATATAGTTGTAAGAGTAGCAGATGAAATCATAAAGAATTCCGGTGAGGATCTTAAGTATCTAGTTGGAACAATGATAGAAATCCCAAGAGCTTGTATCACAGCTGATGAAATTGCAAAGGAGGCAGAATTCTTCTCCTTCGGTACAAATGACTTGACTCAGTTGACCTTCGGATTCTCAAGAGATGATGCAGGAAACTTCCTGGATGCATACTACGAGCACAAGATATTCGAATCAGATCCATTTGCAAGATTGGATCAGGACGGAGTAGGTAAGCTGGTTGACATGGCTGTCAAGCTTGGAAAGCAGACAAGACCTGACATCAAACTTGGAATATGCGGAGAGCACGGTGGAGATCCTTCATCAGTTGAGTTCTTCCACAGAGTTGGACTTGATTATGTTTCATGTTCACCATTCAGAGTTCCGATAGCAAGACTTGCAGCAGCTCAGGCTCAGATAACTAATCCAAGAGACTAGTAAAATATAAGAAACTAAATAAAAAACATCCAGTATCAACTTGATATGGGATTAAAAGTAACTGACAGGGAAAGGAAACTTTCCCTGTTTTTCAATCTGTTTAAGAAATTGCACGAAGTAAAGGATATGTGTAACGGGGTGAATAGGTATGTTTCTGGACTAAAGCATTTCTATCAAGGGATCTTGGTCATATAAATTGATACAATGTGATAACCCTGAATAAATTCAGCATAGAACAGAATAATTATAATAGAAATATTAAACTGTTTATAAATATATTGAATTTAAGTTCAATTAAATGAAATCCATGGGGTAAAAGTATGTAAATGGAAAATATTTTAAATTGTTTTGCATAATAAAAGGGTTTTTATATAGATATACAGAATATTAGTAATAGGAGGATGATTATGAATATCAGAGAAAGAACAGAGCATTTTGAAGATATAACGTTAATCCCGGAAGCTACTCACGTCAAGAATTCCCGTGGCAGGGAAAGATTTGAGGAGCAGGAGGATTACAGAACTGCTTTTATGATTGACAGAGACAGAATAATACATTCCAAGTCATTCAGAAGATTAAAGCATAAAACTCAGGTATACATAAGGACCTCCGGAGATCATTACAGAACAAGACTGACACATACTTTGGAGGTATCCCAGATTGCAAGGACCATTGCCAGGGGTTTGCAATTAAATGAAGATCTTACAGAAGCAATCACCCTGGGTCATGACATAGGCCATGTGGCCTTTGCCCATAACGGGGAGGATGCATTGGATAAGCTTTTGGATGGTGGTTTCAGACATTATGAGCAGTCTGTAAGGGTATTGACCAAGCTTGAAAACGAAGGCCGTGGACTTAATCTTACTGAGGAAGTGCTGGAGGGTATAATGCTCCATTCCGGACTGGGAGGCAAAGCAAAGGGATCACTTGAAGCTCAGATTTCTAAATTTTCAGATAAGATTGCCTATGTAAATCACGATATTGATGATTCCATAAGGGCTGGAATATTGAAGCTTGAAGATATTCCAAGGGAATATATAGAAATTCTGGGTAACACCCATTCAAAAAGGATTGATACACTGGTTCGGGCATTAGTTAAAAGTACAAAGGAAAACCTGGATAACAATAATATTCTGGTAAGTCTTCCTGAACTTGAGGGAAATGCTTTAATGGCGTTAAGAAGCTTCATGTTTAAAAACGTCTATCTTGGAGAAGAGCAAAAGGTTCAAAGGGATAAGGCTATTTTCATAATCGATAACCTGTTTGCCCACTATCTTAAAAATCCTGATGAGATGCCAAAGCTTTATAAGTACATTGCGGCTGAAGAAGGGGAGAAAAGAGCGGTGGCTGATTACATTGCAGGCATGTCAGATGATTTTGCCATAATGGTATTTGAAAAGGTTTTTATTCCTAAAATAATAATTTAGAAAGAAATCCGTTTATCTTTGAATAATCCCATGAGAGTATTCTGGTTTGATTAATGATTTATTTTTGGTATAATAAAGGTTCGCAATAAGAAATGAAGTGAGGGTACTATGAAAAAAATTCCGGAGGAAATTGTAGAGCATATTAAAGATCAAAGCGATATTGTCGATATAGTTTCCGAAAGGGTTAGGCTTAAAAAGGCAGGGCAGAACTATACCGGAT
>JASDTM010000073.1:0-3403 GCA_041891535.1 Clostridiaceae bacterium | reverse complement strand
GCATTGATGGTTATAGTAACTGGTGTTTTAGTATTAATTCCTGATTTGTTCAAGAAAGACAAAGCAGAGGAACCACCAGTAATATCCAATACAACCAAACCACTGGTTAAAACTGAGAAGCCTTTTATCTACCTATATCCAACAAAGAATACAGCAATTGATATAAAACTTGAACTTAAGGGTGAAATGACCAATTCATATCCAAAATACAAGGATGGCTGGAGGGTAACAGCTAATTCGGAAGGTATAATCTGGGATGAAGATCACAATGTTTATACCGGACTATATTGGGAAGCAAATCTTGGTAATTATGAAATTAAAAAAGGTTTTACTGTTAAGAGAGATGACATGGAACTTTTCTTATTTGAGAAGCTTGGTGTTTTAGGTTTGAATCAGTTTGAGATAAAAGATTTCATGGAATATTGGGGTGACAGACTTAAAAAGTATGAGTACTCAGATATTACATTCCTGGATAATGAGTATACTGACAGGGCAAAAATAATTTCTGACCCTGTTCCTGATACCACAATAAGAGTATTTATGGTGTTCCAAGAAGGAAGTAAAGATTCCAAGTTAGAGCCTCAGACACTGGAACCAAAGGTAAGGCAGGGCTTTACCCTGGTTGAATGGGGCGGAGCAGAATTAAAAGGCAAGAAATATTAAAATAGAACATATAAAGAATCGGACAATTTTGTCCGGTTCTTTATATGCTATGGATTAAAATGGTATAATTTTCTGTACTGAATGAAATATATGAATGGAGACTTAAAATGTATAAGATAACGAAGAAAGAATTAGCCAAGTATGTGGATCACACCCTGTTAAAAGCAGATGCAACTGATGAAGAAATAAAAAAGCTCTGCAAGGAAGCAAGGGAATTAAATACCTTCAGTGTCTGCGTCAATGGTTGCAATGTTGAAAAAGCCAAAGAATATCTTGAGACTGAAGAAGTTAAAGTTGCAGCAGTAGTTGGTTTCCCTCTCGGGCAAATGACAACTGAGGCAAAATCTTTTGAAACACATGAAGCCATTGTAAACGGCGCTGATGAGATTGACATGGTTATAAATGTTGGTAAGTTAAAGGATAAGGACTATGAATATGTCAAAGATGACATTGCTGCTGTAGTAGTTGCAGCAAAGGATAAAACTGTCAAGGTTATTATTGAGACTTGTCTGTTAAATGAGGATGAGAAGGTAATCGCTTGTCAGCTTTCCATGGCTGCAGGAGCTGCCTTTGTAAAAACTTCAACAGGTTTTTCAACAGCTGGTGCAAAGGTTGAGGATATCAAGCTTATGCGTGAAACAGTGGGACCGGAAATTGGAGTTAAAGCCTCTGGTGGTATAAGAACTTTAAAAGATGCCCTTGCCATGATAGATGCAGGAGCAACAAGACTTGGATTATCAGCCACAGTTAATATTTTAAGAGAACTTGAGGCTTAATGAAAACATATATTGTAAAAACATCCGACCTTAAAAAGCTGATTGACCTGGATGAAGATATGTCAAATGAAGAAAAGCTGGAAATAACTGTTTCAAAAATTTCTATTAAGACAAGATCTTCAAAGGTAACCAAATTACTTGAGGAAAGAATAAAAAAAACAGTACCTGGCAGCAATTTTCAAGAGGATGTATTTGAATAAAAAGAAGTTGATTCAAAGATTGCCGAAGAAGTCAGACAGCATTTTGAAGAAAAGGGTTATGTAGTCAAAATAGAGAGAATAGGAGATTATATCAAGATCAAGGTTCTGTGGGAAAACGCATAGGATTGATTCTGTAGGTTTTAAATATGAGTGAGGACACAATACTTAAATTAATAGAGGGCAGATGGTATCTGCAGTATTCTGGAAGCCCCCTATGGTCCAAGGAAGATGTCTCCAAGGTAACCTTTAACTATAAGCTTTTACACCGTGGAGAAACCCTTGTATTGGAAGATAAAGTTGAATACATGAAAAACGGGAAAATGAGATTCAGACTTGGCTATGACTATCCCGTTGAAGACATTCCAATGACCTTTAAATGGAAGGGTGTTGGAGTAAACAGATTTTATAGGAACAGATTCGAGGTGACCATACTGACTGCAGAATATATGGTCATGTTCTTTGAAAAAACCATAACTTCTCCGACTTCAATTGATATTTTGACGAGAAATAAAACTATAACTGAGGAATTTAAAAATCAAATTTTCAAGGATATATCTGAAAATCAAACTGTAAAGGAATTTTTGGGTAACATTGAGAAAGTAACACAAAATTGATTCAAAATTCATTAAATTATAATCATTTTAAGGGCCCTCTAACCATTGTTTATTATTGCTGTGTGGCTTAAAATATAAGTAACAGCAAGGTAACGACAAAATAACACAAATATAACAAGCGAGGTGGCATCATGAAAGTATCAGTATTTTACAAAGACGGAAAATCGACAGAGGCTTTAGACAAGATGGTGAATGACAAACTGTCAAAACTAGACAGATTTTTCAGGACCGAGGTTGAAGCAAAGGCGACGCTGTCAGTAGTCGGAAGGGATCACAGGATCGAAGTATTGATACCATTTAACGGGCTTATGCTAAGGGGCGATGAAAAATCGGACGATATGTATAAGTCAATAGACAGGGTAGTGGAGAAGCTAGAGAGGCAGCTTCGTAAATACAAGACCAGGATTGAGAAAAGACATACTAAAGAATCTGTCAGATTCCCTGAATTCAACAATGAGGCTTTCCATAAGGAAGACGATGTGGCAATGGATTTCGAGCCTAAGATAGTTAAAAGCAAGAAATTCTCCATTAAGCCTATGACAGAAGAAGAAGCAATCCTTCAAATGGAGCTTTTAGGACATAATTTCTTCGTATTTGAAACAATTGACGGAATGACTTCAGTTATTTATAAGAGAAAAGACGGGAACTACGGAATAATAGAAAAAGAAACAGGTATGGACAAGGACGAAATGTAGTCTTTACCCATACAATTAAATAACATACATGGTAGCCCCGGGGTCAGGGAATAGTTTTTGACCCCGGGGCCATTAATTTCACAGCCTTGGAAATATTTGGTATAATGGAATGTATGCAATTATGAAAATAACCAAATTCTGGAGGAACAGATGGGAATATTGGATAAATTTTTCGGTACATACAGTGATAGAGAGCTTAAAAGAATTGAGCCCCTCGTAAAGAAAATTGAGGCACTTGCACCGGAATACAGTAAATTGACAGATGATGAATTAAAAAATAAAACAAATGAGTTTAAACAAAGACTGGCATCCGGGGAAACCTTGGATGATATTCTTGTTGAAGCTTTTGCAACTGTAAGAGAAGCTTCCACAAGAGTATTGGGTATGACCCACTTCAGAGTTCAGCTGATAGGTGGAATCGTATTGCACCAAGGCAGAATTGCTGAGATGAAGAC
>JASDTM010000072.1:0-3431 GCA_041891535.1 Clostridiaceae bacterium | reverse complement strand
ATATTGATTTCGTCCCCTTCTTTGATTGCCATGATGTTTATACCATATGTGGCTCTGACATGGAGGTCCTTTAAGGATTTGCCAACCCATGCAGCCGGAGCTTGAATTTCCATTACCGAATAGTCCGGAGAAAGCTCAATGAAGTCTAACAAGTTACTTGAAACCAGGTTATGTGCAACTCTGATACCCATGTCCTTCTCAGGTAAAATTACCCTGTCTGCACCAATTTTCTCAAGAACTTTCTTATGGAGCTCAGACTGCCCCTTACAAATAATGTACTTAACTCCGGCTTCTCTTAACAGAAGAGTTACCATTATGGATGACTGTATGTTTGAACCTATTGTAACTATTGCCACATCAAAATTTCTGACGCCAAGGGTTCTTAATGCATATTCATCTGTTGCATCCATTTGGACTGCATGCGTCACCTTATCTGAAATATCCTGGATGAGCTGTTCATCCTTATCTATTGCAAGTACATCATGACCTAACTGAGTTAAAGTTTCTGCCACTGTTGTACCAAATCTACCAAGACCAACTACTATAAATTGTTTCTTTTCCATTTATTTATCTCCTCGTATAGTATCTTTTAGAAACTATCTGATTTATCCTATTAATATTTTTCCTTCAGGATATGTTATCTTTGCAGGGTTCTTCTGTCTTGATAATGCCAGCATTACTGTTAAAGGACCAACTCTTCCAAGGTACATTCCACCAATTAATGCAGCCTTGCTTATAAAATGAAGATTTGGTGTTATACCTTCTGTAAGTCCAACTGTTGCAAAGGCAGAAATAGATTCGTAGATGATATTCTCAAAAGTTACATTTGTTCCTGCTTCACCAAAGCTCATAATAAAGCTTACTGTAAATACAATTACCAATCCTATGGTGAAAACAGCGAATGCCTTATATACAGTATCTTTAGCGATTCTTCTGTTAAAGGCTTCTGGATCTTCCTTACCCTTTAATACACATATTATAGTCAATACCAAAATACCTAGGGCAGTTGTTTTAATACCACCTGCTGTTGATCCTGGTGAGCCTCCTATGAACATTAAGATCATGGTGAGTATTCTTCCTCCCATTGTCATCTCACTTGTGGAAATGCTGTTGAATCCGGCAGTTCTTGGAGTGATTGAGGAGAATATGGAGTTCACGATTTTATCTAACAAAGTCATTCCCTTCATAGTTGCAGGGTTATTGAACTCAAACAGGAAGAGAAGTATTGCACCACCGAAAATCAGTATCAAGGTTGTTCTGATGACCAAGTTGGCATGGAAGGATAAGTGTTTTCTTTTATTGAAATACCATATTTCCATCCAAACTGAAAAGCCCAAACCGCCTATTGCAATCAAAGACATTATAGTAATTAAGATTATTTTGTTGTCATTGTATATTGTAACTGACCTGAATCCACCGATTAAATCAATACCTGCATTACAGAATGCTGAAATGGAATGGAATATACCAAAATAAATACCCTTTCCTATACCGTAAATTGGTATGAACTGTGTCATTAACAGCAAGGCACCAATCATTTCAACTCCGAAGGTAAAATACACAACATATTTAACCATCTTTATTATTCCTTGAAGATTGAAAGCATTATAGGCTTCCTGCATTACGAGTCTGTCCTTTAATCCCAGTTTTTTACCAAGGAACACTGCAGTCAGTGTTGCAAAGGACATGAATCCTAAACCACCAATCTGGATCAATATCAATATTACAGTTGAACCGAAATAATTCCAGTGAGTACCGGTATCCACTGTAACCAGCCCTGTTACACAAACTGATGTGGTTGCAGTAAACAATGAATCAATGAATGGAGTGGATTCCCCAGTCTTTGATGCTATGGGCAAGGATAACAATATACCTCCAGTCAAAATTACCAGGGCAAAACCTATGGCCAATATTCTAACTGGATTCATATCCAAGTGTGGTAAATGTTTAATTTTAGATTTGTTGAGAATTCTCATCTGCATCCCTACTTTTCTTTCAATATCTGAAATATACTCCATTATACACTAATAAACTAATGTTAAAGTGGCGAAAAATATTAATATTCACTTAAAACTCAACATCGGATAAAACCTTTTATGTAAGATCTCATCCGATGTATAAAACAAGTAAATGAAAATGATTGAAAACGGAAGTTAATGAAAGTTAGTTGTTTTTTAATGGTCTGATATCAGTGAATCCAGCTGTGGATCTGTTGATAATTTCAGTATTACCATAAACACTTAAATGGTTTTGTTTCATTAGTTCATCCATCATATTTCCATATTCCATGAGCTCTTCCTTTGTTACATTCAAGGCAGCGTTCATATTCTTTTGTATAGTTTCCCTTGTTATACCTGAGTAATTTCTTGCTAACATAACCGAATTTATATCTGATGGTGCCATTGGAGGATTAAACTTAGTCATTGTACCAATGATATAGTTTTTAACATCTTCCTCATCAAAGGAACCATTTCTTAAATAGTCTCCCACTTTGTCATAAACTTCTATTGTTTTATCAAGGTTTGGATCCCTGTAGCTGTATGTGACTACATCTCCGGATTGGTCAATGGTTATTCCAGCACCATAAGCCCCTCCCCTTGCTCTTATAGCATTATGGAGGTAATCCTTAGATAGAAGACTTGAAAGAACAACTAATGCTCCACTGTAAGTGTAACCAGCATCTACCAAGTTAAATCCCTTTGAAACATACTGGACACCAGATGCCGAGGTTACAGCCTCTTTAATATCCCCCATAGGAAATTCAATGTCGACCTTTTCATTGATTAAATCAGGCAGCATTTCTGCCAAGGCAGATGCCTCGTTAATAAGCTCAGTTTTTTCAATTTTTTCAGCAGTAATGAATATATCCAGTCCATTCTTTGAAACGAGCTTTTTTAAAGCCTCATTTAACTTTTCTACAAGTATGTCTGACTTTGAATCAAAGTTTTGAATGAGATCACTCAGATAATCATAGTAGGATAAACCACCCAGTTTTTCTCTGTAGGCATCAGCAGCACTGAAGGATGCTTTAACTCTTTGGATTACTGTTTCATCTCCTCTTGAGTCTATATGCATTTCCATTGATGACTTTTCCATATTGAGGATTTCTTTCAATCTTATTTTATTATTAAGTTTCGATCCATTTAGTACCTCAAGAATGAGTTCAAACATTTTCTTGGAATTCTCACCTATTGCTGATGAGGATACAAGGAATCTGGATTTATATTTGTTCCTTTCTCCTGGTATTTTAAAGATTGCCGGTGAAGTTCTGATACCTGAAGTAAATTTTAATATCTCATTATTCAAATCAATATAAGAATATTTTTCAGTGTCCACGATTCCTAAGAATTTAGATAGAGTGGAAACTACAAATATATCCTCATAGGTTTTTAAATGGTCCAATTCAAATAAAAGTGTCACATATGATATTC
>JASDTM010000071.1:8944-22493 GCA_041891535.1 Clostridiaceae bacterium | reverse complement strand
TCTGACAGTTTGAAACTTGCAGAGTTGAATACAATGATTCCTCAGCTAAAAGCTTTGTTTGAATCATTGTAAGGAATGTAAATATTACTGCCTGCAGTGCACCGTCAAAAATATCAAAGTATGCATGGAATGGTATTGGTATAATAAGTGCTGCAAAGGTTGAAATACCCATTAAGGCACCATATATCAATGTCATTATTACCGCTGCTGCCAGTATGTTACCAAATAACCTCAAGGATAAACTTATTGGAAGAATTATCCTCTCCATCAGTGTAATCGGAAGCAAGAAAGGCATCGGTTTGATGTAGGATTTCAAGTAGCCTCCAAATCCTCCGGTCTTGATTGCATTGACATGCATCATAGTAAAGGCTGTCAAACCAAGTCCCAAAGCCGTAGAAAAGCTTGAGGTGGCTGGCTTGAATCCAAATAATCCAGTCATATTCTGCCCCATGATATAAATTATCAGAGCTCCTATGAATGGAACGAAGCTTAATAGCTTCTCCCCCATGTTATCTTTGACTATCCCATGGATAAAGGAATAAATCGTTTCTGCTGCAACCTGCTTTTTAGAGGTGGGCAAAACTTTTAAACCAGAACCAAGGTAAATCATGATCAGGGATAAAACAATCATCGCTCCCGTGCAAACAAGCATAGGTTTAGTAATTGCAATCTTTATCCCGTTTAACCAAAAGACCTTCAAAGGACCTTCAGTAATGAATTCTACCAATTATTTCATCTCCTTTTCGGAATTTTTTGTGTACCTGAAAATCCCGATGAATAGTATTACGAATCCTGCAATATAAAAAAACACATTCTCCCTGTTAACTAAGAAGAATAAAAATCCTACACCCGCAGTTACCAATGCTTTAGCCATACTGGTTATTATTGGCAGGAATGGACTTGCCTGATCCTTCAGTGCAATAGTTGTCACGTAGACGCTGAGTGCGAAGCCGGTGCTGGCCATGATGGCCCCTCCTAAAAAGGACAATGCCGCCCAGTAATTCCTGAAAATCAGTACTAAAACTGCAAGTGGAACTGCAATGAGCAAGGTGTTACCAACAACCTTTTTCATAAGCGTACTCAATAGATCGTCCAATATTTAACCATCCCTCCTTTTAACATTCAAATTATACTCTTACCACTAATAATATCAACATTTTTAAATAGTGCAAAAAGAGTAAAAACCTTTTACTCTCATTGTTTTATCTAAAAAAATCACGCATTTTTTTCAGAATGTAAAGATTTTCTGTTAAATAAATGACGTAAAATCCACATTTTCTGTCTATGTTGATGTTAAGACCATAATAATACTTATTTTTTATGAAAAATAAGTTCCAAAAAAAATTACAAAGCCGGTTTTTTCCAGCTTTGTATAAATAATATTATTATTTTGTGCCAAACAATCTATCTCCTGCATCTCCAAGACCAGGAAGAATATATCCATTCTCATTTAGTTTTTCATCAATTGCTGCAACATACACATCAACGTCAGGATGCTTTTCAGTTAAAACCTTGATTCCCTCTGGTGCTGCTATTAATCCAACAAATCTTATATGTACTGCGCCTCTGTTTTTTAACATGGTGATGGCATCAGTAGCTGAACCACCTGTTGCAAGCATCGGATCAACAAGGATAATATCCCTCTCACCGATATCCTGAGGTAATTTACAGAAGTATTCCACTGGCTGTAGTGTCTTCTCGTCTCTATATAGTCCGATATGACCAACCTTGGCTGCAGGAATAAGCTTTCTTATACCCTCAACCATTCCAAGACCAGCTCTTAGAATAGGAACAATTGCCAGTTTTTTACCTGCCAATACCCTTGATTTTGTCTCACACATTGGTGTTTCCACTGTAACTTCAGAGGTTTCGATATTTCTGGTTACTTCGTATGCCATCAGCATGGCGATTTCTTCTACAACTTCTCTGAATTCCTTGGATCCTGTGTTTTTGTCTCTTAAAATTGTCAGCTTGTGCTGTATCAGCGGATGTTTGATTTCTGTAACTGTGCTCATTTTATTACTCCCCTATGCAATTGATTTTGTCTACTCTTCTTGTATGTCTTCCACCCTCAAATGTTGTATTGACGAATTCGTCCAGAATCATCAATGCATATCCTGGCCCTATAATTCTTTCACCGATACATAAAACATTAGCATCATTGTGAGTCTTTGTAGCATGTGCTGAATAAGCATCATGGCATACTGCCGCTCTGATTCCCTTGACCTTGTTTGCAGCCATTGACATTCCAATGCCTGTACCACAAACCAATACACCCAGATCACTCTTTCCTTCAGCCACATGGTTAGAAACCATTACTGCGTAATCAGGATAGTCAACAGACTCCTTTGAATGAGTTCCAAAGTCAATTACCTCATGTCCATTTTTCTCCAGATGTTCCTTAAACAGCTCCTTCAATGAAAAGCCTGCGTGATCCGCTCCGATTGAAATCTTCATATACAAATCCACTCCTGTTTTTTATTTTTTAAACTACTCTTGATTTTTCCCTTTACTATTATTAAATTTTTTTTCAGATTTTTCAATAAGTCTTTTCAATTCGAAAAAAATCTTAAGGTATGTGGCATATCCAGAACCAAATGGATCCTCCACATCACCGCTTTCATCAGCGAATTCCTTTAATGTAAAAACATTTTTTATTCCCGATTCCTTAAGGACATCTTTTTGGGCTTCCGTCATAGTAAGTATTAAATCACTGCTGTCTGCCAGCTCTTTTATAAGCTGTCTTGACCTGTGTTGAGTAAAAATTGAAAGCTCATCAAAAATAACACTTTGAGCCATGGTCGCCATGGGCTCTCCATCCCTTGCATATATACCAGCCGAACTGACCTCTATGGGTAAATTCCTGCTTTTGAGTATATATTCTGCCATTGGACTTCTGCAAGTATTGCCGGTACAAACAAATAGAACCTTAAATATTTTATTCCACCTCCAAAAACCTGTAGCCTGCGGACTTTTTCACCCTGTTCATAAAAGCCAGTCCAAGTCCGGTTTCAGGTACAGCACTTATAAATACTTTATTAAAACCTTTGTCATCTGCTGATCTTAAGGTCTCAAAAATAGCCTTTGATGCCTCTTCAATGTTATTGAATATTATCAGATTATCTCCAGATTCTATTTTTTTTAAAACTTCCCCGTTCACCAGAATTATCATGGACTTCGGATCTTTTTCTGCCAAATCAATCAAATAACTTGTTATTTTGGATTTTTTACCCACAACAATAGTAACCTCTGCTTTTGGTGAGTAATGTGTATACTTCATCCCCGGTGCTTTTGGCTTATCCTCCGGGTTCATCCTGACACCATTGAATGCAACATCTCCAATGACTTTGGACAGCATTTCCAAGGTTACAGCTCCAGGTCTTAAAACTTCCGGAATAACACCTGTCACATCTATTATAGTCGATTCAAGCCCGACCATTTCAGAATCCTTCCCAATTATCATTTCAACCCTTCCATCCAAATCTGCAACACATCTTTCAAAGGTTGTTGGAGATGGCCTGCCGGATATATTTGCAGAGGGGGCAGCTATAAATCCACCACCTGCTTTTATTAGGTCTTGGGCACACTTGTTGTCAGGCATTCTTATTCCCACGGTCTCAAGTCCTGCCGTGGTTTCGTATGGAATAACACTGGATTTTTTCATTATTATTGTCAAAGGTCCGGGCCAGAATTCATCCATCAGCTTTAAAGCAATATTGGGAATTTCAGAGGTCAACGTAGAAATATTCTTATCACAAACATGGATTATCAAAGGGTTATCTGCTGGTCTGCCCTTAGCCTTGAATATCAGCTTTACTGCATCTCCATTCAATGCATCTGCTCCCAGGCCATAGACTGTCTCCGTGGGAAATGCCACAATGCCCCCTGTTTTAATTATCTCTCCGGCACTCTCAATAGCCTTGTTATATGAAGCTTCACCGACGCCATTTAAGTCTGCTTTAATTGTTTTTATGTTACTTCTTACAGGATCTAAAACCCTGTTTAAATTTAGTGAATTATCCAATCTATTTACCTTCGAGCAATCTATTCTTTACTCAGTACTTTGTATTTCTTTAAAAAAAGCAGCTGAAAAACAAGCTGCTTAATCCTATTAATTCCTACCCATCTTTTTAAGCTTTTCACTCTGGTCGTACTTAATCAAAGCGTCAAGCATTTCATCAATGTCGCCTTCCATGAATGTATCGAGCTTATAAAGTGTAAGACCTATCCTGTGGTCTGTAACTCTTCCTTGAGGGTAATTGTATGTTCTTATTCTTTCAGATCTGTCACCTGTACCAACCTGTGATCTTCTTTCGTCAGCAATACCCTTGTTTCTTTCGTTTTCAGCTATTTCACACAGTCTTGCTTTAAGTATTTTCAAAGCTTTTTCTTTATTCTTAAGCTGGGATTTTTCATCCTGTACTGCAACTACCATTCCAGTGGGAAGGTGTGTGATTCTTACTGCAGAGTCAGTTGTATTAACTGACTGTCCGCCGTTTCCTGAAGAACGATAGACGTCTATTCTCAAGTCATTCGGACCAATTTCAACCTCAACATCATCAACCTCCGGCATAATTGCCACAGTTACTGTTGATGTATGTATTCTTCCTGAGCTTTCTGTTTCAGGTACTCTTTGAACCCTGTGGACACCGGATTCATATTTAAGTCTTGAATAGGCTCCATTTCCTTTGATCATGAAAACAACTTCCTTGAATCCGCCGATGTCAGTTTCATTCAAACTCATTATTTCAGGTTTCCAGTTTCTGACTTCAGCATATCTGGAATACATTCTGTAGAGTGAATGGGCAAACAAAGCTGCCTCATCTCCACCAGCCCCGCCTCTGATTTCAACGAATACGTTCCTTGAATCATTCGGATCCTTTGGTATGAGCATCAATTGAATTTCCTGTTCTATTTCTTCTAATCTTTCAAGCAGAAGCTTATTGTCCTCCTGGACCATTTCCTTCATCTCTGGGTCCAAGTCTTCATTTAAAAGCTCTTTATTGGCTTCAACCTCTTCCTCTGCTTTTTTAAATTCCCTGTATTTAGTTACCACATCCTGGATTTCAGAATGCTCCTTTAAAAGCTTCTGCCACTCTGCATGGTTTTCCATAACCTGTGGATCTGCAATCTGATGTGATAATTCATCATATTTATTCTCTATAAAATTAAGTCTTTCCAGCATAATTTACCTCCATAAATTTTCATAGTCCTGAATTTGATCTTAAAACCTCTCAAATTCAGCTATAAATCGTGGATATATGCTGCGGATACGACTCTGGCATGTCCTGCCAGATCCTCTGAGAATTCAGGTTCAGTATATTTAAATTGTCTTAAGATGCTCATAACGGCCTCCTTTTGGTCAGAACCTATCTCGAATACCAGCCAACCCCCGTCCTTTAAGAATTGTCTGGATTTATCTGTAATCTTCCTGTAAAAATCCAATCCGTCATCACCACCGTCCAAAGCATCCTTTGGCTCGTACTCCCTGACATCGCGGGACAAAGTCCCAATATCGGAAGTTTTAATGTATGGGGGGTTGGACACTATAATATCAAAGTCTCCCTTGATATCCACATCCTCAAACAAGTCGCTTATAAAGGAACTTGTTCTGCCTGAAACTCCAAGCTTTTTAGCATTTAACAAAGCAACTTCCATGGCTTCCTTACTTATATCAACCATTGTCAATTCAGCCTTTGGAAACAGCTTTAACAGTGAAATCCCGATGGCACCGGAGCCCGAACACATATCAAGTATCCTGAAATTACTTTTACCTTCTACAATACTGACGTTCTGCAATATGGTTTCTGTATGGGCAACAAGGGTTTCAGAGTCAGGTCTCGGTATCAGTGTATGTTCATTTACTATGAAATCATAGCCCATGAATTCTCTGACACCTGTAATATAGCTGACTGGTTTATGTTTTTTTCTCTCGTAAACAAGCTTTTTGAATTCCTCGAATTTCTCGTTTGAAACTTCAAGCTCAGGATGAGTATAAAGATAAGTCTTATCATACCCTAAAACATGGCTTAAAATGACATCCCTGTCCAAGGAAGCAGTTTCTAAATTCTTCAGCTTATCATCTGCAAAGGCTTTAAGCTCTTTAACAGTATATGGTATTCCTTCACTTCTTTTTAAAGCAGTAATGGCCACTTCTATCATCTGGTCATCAGGTTCTTTGGTGGTTATCTTTTGCATAAGCTTTCCAGGTGAGGATATTGCTCTTGATAACAAGGAGTCTGATGCTCCAAGCCAGCGTAGTAATTCAAAGGTAACACCAGCCACTACAGGTACTAATAGTATTTTTGAAACAACTCTTAATACAAGATCTGAGAATGGCACCAAAGAATAAACTGCAATTGACACCATCAACACTAAAAATAAGAAGTTTGTTCCGCATCTTGCATGATATCTTGATGATTTTCTGACATTTTCAACAGTCAGGTCAAGGTCATTTTCATAGGCAGCAATAACCTTATGCTCCGCCCCATGGTATCGAAATACTCTGTCTATCTCAGGAATCTTGCTGATACCTAATAGATAAACCAAAAAGAATACAACCTTGATTCCGGCTTCTATAAAATTAATTCCAAGTCTTGATACTCCAAGATTTCTGAAGAAACCTGCAACAAAGGTTGGGAGTATGGTGAACATGACCAAAGCCAAAACAATTGACAGCCCCACTGAGAAGTAGGACATCAGCATGTCTGCCTTGCCATTTGATACTTTATTAAGCCATAAATAAAATTTTGAATCCTCTTCCTCTTCTTCACCTTCTTCAAATAAGGAAGCAGAGTAATTCATCACTTTAATTCCAATTATCATTGAATCTATCAAATTCACTATGCCTCTTATAATAGGCAGTTTTTTGATTGATCCTTTCTGTTTGACCAAGGGTTCTGATACTGTTACTATCATTCCGTCTGAGGTCCGTACAGAGGTGGCCACACACGTTGAGCCACGCATCATAACGCCTTCCAAAACGGCTTGGCCTCCTACATTTTTCATATTTTTTCTCCTTAATTACCGTTTAATTCTTTAAAGTAGGCATCCCTGGCTTCAAAATAACACTGGGGGCATAAAGACTGGTATTCTATATCTGCCCTGTTGTCTATTGCAATCTGATCCCCTGTGAATACGAATTTGCCATTTACTTTTCTGCCGTTTAACAATGCCTTTCTTCCGCATACGCATATTGTTTTCATCTCTTCAATGGTATGTGCCAATAAAAGCAATCTCTCCGCTCCTTCAAAACCTTCCAAAGCAAAGTCAGTCCTCAAACCATAGGCAATAACAGGAATGTTAAGTCTTACTGTTACCATGAGCAATTCATCTACATGGTGCTTTTTCAGGAACTGAGCCTCATCAACTAAAACACAATCAATTTTTCTCTCTTTATCCATTTTACTTAAAATTTCAAATAGATTATCTGTTTCAGTGCACATGTAGTCAACTTTCCTCTGAAGTCCAATCCTTGAGGTCAGAGTGTCACCACCCTTAGTATCCACCCTTGGTTTTATAAGGATAGAATTCATTCCTCTTTCTTCATAGTTGAAGGAAACCTGCATTAATGATGTGGATTTTCCGGAATTCATAGCTCCGTATCTGAAATATAATTTAGCCATAGCAACCTCGGTACATTTGTTATCAGTATATTATTATACAGGATAATCAAGTTAATTACACCTTTTAAATTTTTCTCCATTGACTGTTTTAATTTGTTCTGATATTATTTAGTGGTTAATCCAATTTAACAGTAAATTCGATCAGAGGTGAGAAAATGAAAGAAGGCATACATCCTAAATACAACCATGAAGCCGTTGTTAAGTGTGCATGTGGAAACACGTTCCTTACAGGATCCGTGAAAGACGAACTTAAAGTTGAAATATGCTCTCAGTGCCATCCCTACTTCACTGGTAAGCAGAAGATAGTAGATGTCGGCGGTAGAGTAGACAGGTTCAAGAAGAAATTTGCAAAGTCAGCACAGGCTGAAAAGACCGAGGCTGCTTCAACAGAAGAATAATCTTGAACAACCATCTTCCTTACATAATCCTATGATCATAATATAGGTCATACCCTTGAACAAAGGAAAAAGCAGAACCATAAGTTTTAAAACTTATGGTTCTGTTTTTTTATTTCTTTTTAGTTGAATTTTAACTCGTATACCTCTGATTCCTGGCCATCAATGCCTGGTAGCAGGAGTATCGGCTGATTTTTAAGTTCAAATTGACTGTTGATAAACAGAGGCTTTGCTATTGGAGTTCTGTTATCCATACCGATAAAGCTTTCAAGAATTGCTGCTTGAGGATCTGTTATATCAAAAACAGCAATACCTCCAAGAGTTCCCAGAGCCATAAATGCATAGGTGCGGCTTCTTAAATTCCCAATTTCGATGTAGTTGTCAAAGCTTGATTTTTCGCTGTTCCTGCTGAGGATTGAGCTTAATAATCCATTTGGATAAATACCTTTTAAAACTTTGTTCAATGTAGCTGCCGAATCAAATATTTCTTCCAATCCATTTTTGCCATCTTTAAGTATTGTCATTGAAGAATCCTTGTTCGCAGTTAAAAGGTAAACTTCACCATTGTGGTTCAATGTTTTAATTTCCTCTGGCAATGCAAATGAATCTGAATTTCCAGATTTGTTTTTGGTTTTAATAGATGATAATTTTTCGATTCCCATCTTTCTTAAATCGAGCTTAGCTATTGCATTATTCTTAGTAAAAGAAATATATGCGAATCTGGAATTTTCTTCAACTGCAATATCTCCCGGCTCTAAATCCTGTGAAGGAAGTTTATTACCCTCCAATATTATGCCTGAATTTACAAGCTCAGTCTTTTTCGAGTCGAACTGTTTAAATCCAATTTCGATAATATCTGTATCTTTGATTTTATCCACATTACCATTTATTGATACTACAGTTATGGAACCATATGGATCATTTTCAATAGAATCAGAAATGCCTTTGCCAGAATTGGATATCAATACTGCTTTAGAATTGGGTGAGAATGTTATATTACCAGGCTGTACACCAGTTCTGACAACCTTGATTATCTTCCCCTTATAGTCCGTGAATATTGCTAATCCATCTTTACCGTTTTCCTCTGATTTTATAGTCATGGCTATGGTGCCCAGGGTTTCTGATATATCCAAGGACGTTATTTCTCCAAACAAGAAATCTTCGTTAGGAGTCCCCCAGATATAACTGAGTACATTCTTTTTTATATCCAAAGTCCCTGTGACAGTATTTTTACTGTATTCAAGATTTGCTCCATTAAAAGAGAATGGAGTTATTTCCACCTTGTACGCTCCTTTATTAATTGAATAAATTGCAGAGGTATCCTTGTTAAATTCCATCATCCCTGATGATTTTACCAAGGCTTCCCTTTGAAGGTTCTCACTTGTTTGAGATGGTATTAATTGAGGTGAGTTTCTGTTCAGACTATATTTAACATAGTCTGCAAAAACCACCTTGGGAAATATCATCAGGCAAATCAAGAGAAATGAAATTAGTTTTGGTAAATACTTTTTCATTAGTTCTCCCAAGAAGGTTTATTATTATCGTAGTTACAACCTTCAGTTTGAAAATAAGTTTTCAGTATATCCATTATAATCAAAAATTTAAAAAATGGAAATTTTTCTCAATGTTCCCAAAAGTTTTTCCATAGCCCTAAGTGGTTACAACCTATGACCTCATCTTTTTAATCTGCTCAACGAGCTCCTCATTGGTATCTGAAACACCCATGAGTGAAATTAATTCTTCAGTGATTTTAGAAACATCAGCACCTCTGTACAACAGGTTTCTTATCTTTCTGACTGCATCAACTTCATCAGGTGACAACAATAATTCCTCACGTCTTGTTCCGGATTTATTGATATCAATGGCAGGGAATACTCTTCTTTCCTGAAGCTTTCTGTCCAGGTGGACTTCCATGTTTCCAGTACCCTTGAATTCTTCGAAAATCATTTCATCCATTCTTGAACCTGTTTCAACCAATGCGGTAGCCAGAATGGTCAAAGACCCGCCGCCCCTTATATTTCTTGCAGCTCCGAAGAATTTTTTAGGCATCATTAAAGCTGAAGGGTCGAGTCCACCGGACAAAGTTCTGCCGGATGGTGTAACAGTAAGATTATATGCCCTTGAAAGTCTTGTGATTGAATCTAAAAGGATAACAACATCCTTGCCATGTTCCACTATCCTTTTTGCTCTTTCTAAAACCATGGAGGCAACCTTGGTGTGATTCATTGGATCTTCATCAAAGGTGGAGTAAATAACATCCCCTTTAATTGACTCACGCATATCAGTTACTTCTTCTGGTCTTTCATCTATGAGAAGAACAATCAGTTTAACTTCCGGATTATTTTCATGGATACTTTGGGCTATCTTTTTTAAGATAGTAGTTTTACCAGCCTTTGGTGGAGCCACTATTAAACCTCTTTGACCCTTACCTACAGGTGAAATTAAATCCATTATCCTCATGGAAAGATCCTTGGACCCTTCCTTTTCCAATCTTAATCTTTCATTGGGAAAAATAGGTGTAAGTGTATCAAAATCACGTCTTCTGATCGCTTTATCCGGTGAATCACCATTTACAGAATCAACGTAGATAAGAGCTCTGAACTTTTCCCCTTCCCTTGTTGGTCTTGTCTTTCCAGCAACCTCATCTCCTGTTTTTAACCTGAATCTTCTGATTTGAGTTGGAGATACGTAAATATCCTCTGAGGTTGTCAGATAGTTATTTCCACGCAAGAAACCAAAGCTGTTGGCTTCCATGATTTCTAGAACACCATGAACATCAGATGTGTCAGGAGGAAATGACTTCTCTTCATTATCATCTCTTCTTTGAACTCTTCTGTTGTCCTTAGGGTCCCTGGTTTCAGATTGTTCGTTATCTCTTGGAGTAAGCTTTTCTTTTAATACGTTTCCGTTCTTATCCAAAAATACCTTAGTATCCTTTGCAGGAACAATTTTTCTTTCATCTGTGGCCTTAGTCTCAGTTATATTATCCTTGATTTCTGCTTTTTCAGACTTATCAGAATCAGTCTTCTTTTCTTTAGTTACTACAACTTCATCAACCAAGGGTAATTCAGACAAAACTTCAGGATCCTCCGGATTTTGTTCGGGGATCTCAACTTCCACTTCATCTTCTTTTTCGTCAACGGAATTCTTCACAGCCTCGTTTAAAAGCTCTATCAGTTCCTGTTTTCTGTACTTACCGATATTCTTGATATTATTTGCCTTGGCTATTTCCCTTAATTCCAGTAGTGTCAGATTATTTAAATCCAGTTCCATGCTTCACCTGCTTTCTTAAGATTTTTTAATTTATCATTTGTTTCAAATAGTTTTTATACCTTTATTTCTACTTTGTTTTCTAAGCTAAATACTTTCCTTGATCAGGTAATATATAAATAATTGTCGGGATTTTTATTTTTGAATTGAATACTATTGAGTTGCTTCCATTGCCTTATTATCGGTTAGTAATTGCATTTTAGATTTAAGTGGCATCCCATGGAAATAAAACAGCAGAACATTACGATATGCAAAAATTCAAGATAATTTTTATTGGTCATTAATAGTTGGATTGATTCATGCCTTGATTTAAAGATGAGACAATGTCCTCATCCCAATATAAGAATCCTGTTTGGAGATTTTATTGATTAGATCCTCTTTATCTTTAAAAGATAACTCAAAAACCACATATAGGGGTTTGATAAAAAATATTAAATCTTTTAATTTATTATGATGAAAAATATTATGATTGTCAATTTTTCTGATATGTTCCATGGCGGAATTCATATTTTCAAAGAAGGATTTATTGAAATCCAATGAACTTTTTCCATTCAATTTTTCCCTGTATTCACCTGATAAGCTCAAATTCAGATGTATGCATTTGATGTGGCTTTTAAGATCACCCATCCGGGTTAAAACGGACATTATATATGTGACTGCATCTTCTTCTGTTTTGATGCCGGTATCAGTATGGATCAAGTGTCCGGTGTCTAATACAAACCCAACCTTATCGTGTTTGAGTTCATCAATGAACATACTGGTAATATCATTATCCAAAAAAGTAAGACCTGGATACCAATTGTTCTCCAATAGTATCCAAAAGGGAAGATCAAGACCTCTTACAGCTTGGTTTAAAACATCTATAAACTCAGATGCCACCTCAAAGTCACTATACTTATAATTCCCTGTAAAACTCTCCTCCAAGGTCATATGAGAAACATGGAATACAACATATTCATATTCAGCTGCCTTGGCTTTTATCAGTTCTTTTCTTATGTTTTCGATATAATCTTTTTTAGTTTTCGCTCCATAGTAAGAGAAAACTGATTTCTCATCCTTAAACTCTTTCAACAGTGCATCAAAATCGCCTTTAATAAAATCCATCCAAATCGGATAGAAATAAAGATGATTCCCAACTGCAAAATCCTTTGTGAAAAGTTCTTTTTGATAAAGTTCAGTCATCAGAATTTCAAACCCATCAAGCCCAGTAGTTTCCAATAAACTTACAAGACTTTTCTTGTCATGCCCCAGTTTATCCAAGGTATAGTCGTCATTTACTATCGATGTTAAAAATTTCATTTTACACCAGATTATTGGACTTTATGCTGAACCAGCATTTCGATTGCAGTCTCACCCTGGTATTCACCCTCTATTGTCAGTCCATAGGCGAGAACTAAAAAGTACTCCCCATCCCTTTCCTGCAGGGTGTATTCTGTAGTGTCAGTCATTATACTAAGAGTTCCATAGGGTGTTTGATAAAGTCCCATTGTTGAATCCATGGGTTTAAAGTGTAACTCAGAGTTGAAGTCCCCTTCTCTGATTATAGAGATCCCATCATTCTTCATCACCATTTTAGTCATGGTTTTATCCATTCCGGTAAGTTCAGATTCAGGATACTCAACAATTATGCAGTCTTCCTGTTTTGTTACATCTCCTTGGACAGTTATTTCCATCCACTGGTATTCTCCTGGTAAAAGTGTTTTTACCATAATAAGTGCGTTTGACATATATATTATCCTTTGTAGTTATTTTCATATTTTTTATGCTCTGTTTTATTATACCCTAACAAAGCCGGCTTTTTATATTATGCATTTAGGTGTCAATTTTAATCTTCTTTTCCTATGCTTGATTTTAACCCAATTTGTCTTTTATCCAACAATTCAAATGGTATAATTGAGTGTAATGTTACGGAGGAAAAAATAATGAATGCTTTAATATTATCCATCTCTGCAGGTGGAGGACATAAAAACGCCGCTGAAGCCGTTAAAGAAGAAATTCTATCAAGGGATTCATCTTCGGTGGTTACAATCATTGACACAATTAAATATATATCCCCTGCACTTGATAAGCTGATAATCGGAACATATCTAAGTTCCCTTAAGGTGTATCCTTCTGCCTACAGTCATATATATTCCTTGTCAGATATTTCTTCTGACGATGACATGTTCAGGATAATAACTGATAAAGTCCATGAACTTATCGCCCAAAAGCTTATTCCGCTAATAAAACAATCAGAGCCGGATATTCTAATCAGCACCC
>JASDTM010000071.1:0-8934 GCA_041891535.1 Clostridiaceae bacterium | reverse complement strand
CCTACATGCTTCATATGATAAGACGTAAATTCAGGATTGATATACCAAATATGGCCATATTAACTGATTACGGCTCCCATTCCATGTGGGCTCATACAGATATTGACAGATATATTGTTGCAGATGAATCAATGGCTCCCGAGCTTACAGTACATGGTGTTGAATGGGAAGACATTCTTCCGCTTGGTATTCCAGTTAAAAGCTCCTTAAAAACAGTTTATGACAGAAAAGAGACCTTAAAAGAAATTGGACTTGATCCAAATCATAAGACAATTGTTTTAATGGGTGGTTCCCTTGCAATGGGAAATCTTATTCCCATTTTAGAGGAAATCGACAATGTCCCAATGGACTTTAATATCGTAGTTATTGCTGCTAATAATAAAAAGCTTTACGATGAGGCAGTGGAAATTTCATTGACATCGAATAAGTCAATTACAGTGTTAGGCTACTGCAACTTCATGAATTCTGTTATGCAGGCTTCAGATCTTTTAATTACAAAACCTGGTGGCCTAACCATAACTGAAGCTATAATCAACGGCCTGCCTATGCTCATATTCCCGGCAATACCAGGGCAGGAAGAGCAAAATGCTAAATTCCTTTTAAGAAATAACCTTGCATATAATCTTGAATCAGGGGAAATGCTGAAAACCCAATTAATCAGCATACTCTCAGATGACAAATCCTTAAAAGCCTGGTCTGAAAAATTAAAAGAAAAAAGTAAGCCGGATTCAACCTTTAAAATAGTAAATACCATAGAAACTCAAATTGCCCAGTACAAGCTTAAAAAGGAGCAAGGCATTCCTACTCTTGAGCTTGCTGCAATAGATGAGGAGAGTTTAAATTACAGATTCACACAGTTTTTCAAAAAATTCTCAGATTTGGTTGAATCAAATTTAAGCTTGGACAGGATACTTCAAAAAGTAAAGAGCACAATGGAAGTTTCAATAGAAGACTACTCAGAGCCTGATGAAAAGGACTTAGCGCTGGACAATATTGCATCTGACACCTTCTCAAAAATCAAGATGAATATAATAAACAAAAGAACCTGGATCAGAAATCCATTTGAAGGTCCCATGGTCAATAATTTTATTGAAGAAGAAAAGAAACATAAATAATCACAATTTGAATAGTCACTTTATCTTTAAATAAAGAAGGGACAAGATTTGAAATTCTGTCCCTTCTATATTACCAATCTTTGTTTACTGTGCCCCTGTCTATTGTCTTTATTACAAAGGTCTCAGGATTTTTAACCATCATTTTATTTGATGCCCTAAAGGCTTTTTCATCATCATCAAAGAATCCGAATACTGAAGGTCCTGACCCTGTCATCAAGGAAGTCAGAGCTCCGTATCTCACCAAATCAGTTTTTATTTTTCTTAGTATGGGATGTTTATTAAGTGAAACATTCTCCAAAACATTTTTCATATAATTTGCTGCAGATTCTAAATTGTCTTCCTCAATGGCTTCAATCAGCTTTTCTGTCTCAGGATGAATTCTGATCATTTCAACTTTCAGGCTTTTGAAAACTGATCCTGTTGAAATCCCAAAGGGTGGTTTAACCAATACCAATGTGTGGTTGGAAAAATCCTTTAAATTGGTTATTATCTCGCCGACTCCCTCACAGAGTGCAGTGCCACCAATCATGGTGAATGGCACATCAGCACCCAGCTCCAAACCGAGCTTTAAAAGCTCATCTTCACTGATTGGATATCCAAACAGCTTATTTAAGACTCTTAATACTGTGCCTCCGTTAGTGGAGCCTCCGGCAAGTCCTGCCGCAACAGGAATATTCTTGGTTATATGGATTTTTACACCTTTATCTGAGTCAATCTTTTTCAAAAACAAATCTGCTGCTTTTTTTGCAATATTTCTGTCATCCACAGGAATATAGGGTTTATCTGTAGTAAGAATTACTCCTGATTCAGGGGTTAGTTCAATGTCAATTTCATCATACAAAGATATACTTTGCATCACCATTTTAAGAAGATGATACCCGTCTTCCCTTTTACCGGTGACATCCAAGCTCAGGTTGACTTTCGCATATGATTTGAATTTCACAGAACACCTATCCTTTAATTTTACTGTGTTTGTTTATTTCCTTGATTATATTGGTACGTCCAAGATGCTCCAACATGAAATTAGCTGTCATACCTACAAAGAATCCAGTTGGTATGGCAAGTATTGTAAGCATTGGAAGTCCTGTAAGTATCCTTAAATTGCTAAGTACAGCGGCAGCCATGAGCAGCTGTCCAAGATTGTGGGCAAAGGCTCCTGCAACTGAAATACCTATTTTGGAGAAGGTATCCTTAAAAACAATTTTTAAAAGATACATGACCAGGAAGGATAAAACACCACCTGCCATTGAGTATAGGAACGCCGACAAATTTGAGAATAGTAACGCTGCTAAAACAACCCTCATTACCACCATTAAAAGTGTGCTTGAAGGGTTTATGGTGTACAATGCCACCATGGTAAAAATATTGGCCAGTCCCAGTTTAAATCCTGGAACAGATAAAGCGAATATGGGCAGCGGTATGAATCTTTCAATCCAGGTCAAGACCAATGCTTGGGCTACCAATAAAGCTATAAAAACAAGTTTATATACATTATGATTCTTTTTCATCAGTAAGAAATTATATCTCCTTCATCCTCAATACTATTTCCACCTTTAATTTGGAGGACAAGCTTATGAGGCAGGCAGATTATAGTCTCCCCATCCTTTGAAATAGGCTTGTAGTAAACACAGAGCTGATCCGGGCAATTAGCTTCCCGCATTTTCACTGTTTCATTATTGACTTCAACTATATTGATTTCTCCATGCTCCTGCTCAATAGGAATCTCGTAGATTTTTGTGTTGCCTGTCAGTTTTATCTTTTGGGTTTCTTTTCCATTGATTTGTATTGAAAGATATTTTAAATCTGATCCCTTACCGTCCAAAAATGCAAATGCACCAACAGGTACGAATGAAATGGCTACTATAAAGACCAGAAGTAAAACATCAAGTTTTTTCATTTTGAAATATTTCATTGTTCTCACTCCTGCCATGTATGGTTCAAATGAACCATAACACATTATATAAAATTTTATCGTATAAAACAAACAAGGGTATATAAGGAGTATCTCTGCCAGGAAAAAATACCGGAGCCTTTGGATATTGCTTGATCCAAAGGCTCCGATATTTTATTATTTTTTAAATTCTTTTTTATCAGTTACCTGGTACTGTGTTGGCAGGAAGGTCTTCCCCTGGAGTATAGGTTTGTTTAACTGGTGTTGTGTTGATTAGATTTGGCTTTTTAAGCTGAAGCAACGAAGGTTCTACGGTCATAACCGGCCTTAGCTGATATTCAACACTTTTTTTGTAGTTCGGATAATTATTTTTTAAAACATCACTGAAGTATTGTTCATATATAGCTTTTGCTATAGGTGCAGTGTAAGAACCGTGGACTGAGTCATAAACAATGGATGCTATGGCAATTTCAGGATCATCATATGGTGCAAAGGTAATATATGTACCGTATTGGTGTCTGCCCACAAAATCATTGTTATCCCTGAACTCTGCTGTTCCAGTTTTACCGGCGGTTTTTATTGGGAAGTCATTGAAATATACATATCCCGAACCGCTTGGATTATTGTTAACCAGGTACATACCACTTTTTACTATATCTATGTTTTCCTGGCTTACATTCAATTTTTCCAATACTTCAGGTTCAATTTCTTTAACAACCGTTCCATCTGCATCAACTATTTTGTCAACCAAGGATGTACGATATCTGGTGCCACCATTGGCTATAGTTGCTATGGCATTTGCAATCTGAAGAATTGTAAGCTCCGCATCACCCTGACCGATTGAAGCATTCATTACGTTGACGGGCGTGTTAAGCTCTGCTCCCCTGTCATATACAAGGTCGTAGGCAACTTCTGTAGCATAATATTCAGAATCCGCCATACCTTTTCTCTCTGCCTCAGGTAATTCCATAATCAAAGCATGGAGATTGTAGTCTAAAATATTTACCACTTCATTTATAAGGTCAGCCTGGGATCTTGTATCATCTATTTTTATAGATTTCCAGTACTTTTGAAGTCCCTCATCCATCTGGTTTTTAAGATTTCTTACCTTCTCTGAGTCTGTGGTTTTAAATGTAACATCAAGCGGTTTAAAATCCTTGCCGAATCTTGAGACTCCACTGTTGAGCCTTCTCATCATATCTGTATAAGCATAATTGGCTAAGAGGTTCTTCCTTGATTCAAAATTAAATACATTTCCATAAATATTTTCGTTAATTTCGATGCCGGTTGTAGAATGAACACCTTCCAAAGGATCGTGTCCCAATCCCATTTTCCATACCCAATGAGCAAGGGAATCCGGTCCGGCTTTCTGGTACAGTCTCCATCCTGTTTCAAGGAAGAAGTAGTTGGAGGATACCTTCAAAGCATCCAGGACATTCAAGGTTCCATGTGCAACATCATCATTGTTTCTTCCCACATAGCCTTTAAGTTCTTCCCTCTCATATTTACCCACATCAAAAACTGTAGTGTTCCTGTCTATTACTCCCTCTTCAAGCCCTGCCAATGCAGTAAATGGTTTAAATATGGATCCTACCGGTGACAAGCCTTGGGTTGCATAGTTAAAGAATGGCTTTGGATAAAGATCATAATAGTCATATCTGTTTCCTTCTTTATCCTTGGGGAATAAATCATCTATTGTCTTATTCTGGATATTTAAGTCTGTTACTATTTTAGTGTAAAATTTATCGAAATCCGGGTAAAAATACTTTTCATAGAGCTGATCAGTCAAGGTACCTGACACAAATACATTGGGGTCAAAGTCTGGATTAGATGCCATTGCCAGGATTTTACCAGTTTTGACGTTAATGACTACTACAGCACCCCTTGTGGCATTGTTTGAGTCTCCCTGGAAATGGTGAACATTAACTGTTCTAAGGTCATTCATGTTCTTTTCCAAAGCTTTTTCAGCTGTATACTGAAGGTCCTTGTCTATGGATAATTCCAGGTTTAAACCAGGGTAGCCTTCGAGCTTAAATAGCTCTGATATGGTTCTTCCCTGTCCATCTACTTTAACGGTACTTACTGTTTTACTGCCCCTTAATTCTCTTTCAAAGGCTTCTTCTATTCCATAAACTCCTATTTTGTCCTTGTTCACGTCATAACCCATGGCTTCATAGGTATCTTTATTGCTTTCACTGATGGTTGAGATATACCCCAGGATGTGTGAGGCTAAGGAGCCATACGGGTAAACCCTGATTGGATTTAACTGGACATTTACACCGGATAACATGTTGCTTTTTTGCATGAATACAAAAGCGCTTTCTTTCTTTATATTCTTTGCCAAGACCACTGATTTGTCCGAGGCATATATTTTCATATACACCGCATCATTAATAAGAAGATATTTTCTTGCAGTTTCAGCGTCATATTTTTTAAGAATTTCTTTTGCTATTTCATCTCCGGTTTTTTTAGATAATTCCTTATTACCGGCAGAATCAAGCTTTAGTATTTTATATAGATCATGGTATTTAACAAGATAATTAAAGGTCTCCTCCGGTGATAAAGCCAGGATCATTTTATCCAATTCCTGGGATTCTTCATCAGATAGATCATTTAAATTTGACTTTCCAATCAGCTTTCCATAACCGGATTTTAGAATATAGTCGTTAATACCTCTGTCTTTTTTCCACCTGAGCTCTCTAATTTTAACGCTCTCAGGATTGGTTACACGAAAGTCGAAGTAAAATTTCCCATCCTTGAATTTTAAAGCAAATTCATCGTTTAGCTTTTCACCGGTTACATCAAGAAGCTTAAACAGCTCCCCCATTGCATCGTAGAAATTCTCTGATGATTCCTTTGTTTCATTGTAAATCAGATCATAAGCAGGAAGACTTGTGGCAAGTACCTCACCATCATTATCAAGAATCTGACCTCTTGGTGCAGGTTCCGTAATATCTTTGACTGAGCCTGAGTCGGCTTTTATTTTAGCTTCCTCACCATTGACTATCTGCATCTGGAACAGCCTGTTGCCGATTAATCCCGCAACCAGAACCATTATCAGAAGCAGTGCATTGAATCTATTAAAAATTTTCTTTTCTATCTTTTTTCTCAATTTTTTCACCATTTTGCTTTGCGATTAAGACGTAACAATTCCATATAAATTAACCTTTATTCTATCCAATCCATTTTACAACATCTTGACGCTAATGTGGTTAAAATCATCTGACTAATTTGAAATCACTGTTTTACATACTTTGAAGATTTTTTTTGCTATAATATCGGTAACGGAGGTAGGATTATGCTTGAAAAACTATTTACTAAAATATACATATTTGTCTTTGCAGTAATTTTTTCTGCAGTAATTATCTATATAAATATATTTATGGACACTAAATCTCAAATGGTGAAAATGTCTTTAACTCTGCTGGTCCTGACATTTTTCATCGTTTTATTCTTTGATTTAATAAGGGCTGTTCTGACAAGGGACCGAGGAAGCTACAGAACCATGGTCATTGAAAGACCATTATTTAACCCAAAGGGGAAGAATACCAATCTAAAGCTTTCTTATCCACTTTATCCGAGATTCATTGCCCTTTATTTTGATAAAACCGGAGATAACCCTGAAAATTATGAATTATCATCTATACAGGCTGTAAGATATGAAAATGGTTATTTAACAGATGGCTTGTTTTTGCCAATCAGAAGAAAGAATGTCAGAAACAGAAAAAGAGATCTTGATATTGATGATGCCTTCCGTTATCTGATGACTTATACAAAAGATTTCCCTTTAGTTGTACATGAACTTGATTACGCAAATTCCTTTGTATTGACAACAAACAACAACCCAATGCTCATGTATGCTGTTGATACTCAAAGCATAGCAAAGATGATTTATCCTAAATTGAAGAACTTTGGAATTGAAGATATAAATGACCATTTAAATTTTGAAGTAGATGATGAAGATCCAATTTACGGTGCAAAGATAGTAGCTGCTGTCTACCTTGACTATTTAAGGCTTAACAAATATAAAACAAATGTAACTTTGAATCCTATTTCAGAATCATCTGACCTTGCCCCTGTTTATCCAGAGGAATACAAGGGAGAAGAAATATTTGGAAAAGTTACTCAAGATTCCTGGGAGGATGATGTTTCTATCTATGAAATCAAAGATAATCCTGAATCAGATTTTGTTAAGGTAGCTTCTCTTCCAGATAATGAAGAAGAAATTCCGGAATCCATGGAAGACCAATCAACAAGGATGATTGATAACCCATACGAGTTTAAGGACAGAACCTACATTGGTCCCTTCACTCCAGTTGACGAAAACGGAGAGGCAATCATTGAAGTGCCACCTGTAGAGGATGTTAAACCACTGGATACTCCACATATTTAAAATATAATTAATATAAAAATCGTAAGTCATAACACTTAATACATGGCTTACGATTTTTTATCTATGAGATTTTTATCAATGAGACTTTTTTCCTGAGATTTTTATTTCATTGATTTATTTCAGATATTATTTCCATGTCTTTTTTCAAAGGATACTTATACAGGGATTTTTTCAAATTTGCTAGTAATCATAGCTGGAGGTATTGGAGCTCACAACAATTTTTAAATTTTCATCTGCACATTGCCTTTTATAGCTTACAAGGAACTCATTAAGCTCATTATCTTCAATATCTACTGAACCCTGTGAGTAGATAAAGACTTCCTTGGAACTACAAATTATTGTTACATCATTACGATCATTTTTTATAGTCTTCTTGATCATAAAACCTTCGGTCAGAGAGTTGCCGTACTTGGTTTTTAAGGTGCTTGCTATTCTTAGGTTTAAAGAGCCTTCACCAAATTGCTGGTCTACAATAGATGGGTCATAGCCATATCTTTCAATCAACTTCTTTTGAATTTCCATAAACTTGGTCTCTGAGATATTGTTATCTGCAAGGTACTTGGATACTTCCACATTTAATTCAGCCATGGTCAGTTTTCCCTCTGCCAATTTATAGTAAAGGGAATAAATGTAGTTTTCCAGCTCGTTTATATCCTTGTCTCTTACTTTATTTTTAAATTTATTTAAATCTATGACATCGCTCATATTAAATCCTCCAATAATACTTCCAAAAAGAATATATGACTATTGTAGCTTTTGTACATTAAAGGAAGATAAATCTATTAATCCTCCCAGCCCAATGATCTTTCCACAGCCCTATGCCACTTTTTTAGGAGCTTTTCTCTATGTTGAGGATCCATTGAGCTTACAAAAGTTTTATCCAATTCAAGAATCCCCGGTATTTCTTCCTGTGATTTTAACCATCCCTTCTTTAAAGCAGCAAGGAAGAATGCACCCATGCTGGTACTTTCAACTATAGATGGTCTTTTAATAACAACATCACAAATATCAGATTGGAACTGCATTAAAAAATTATTGGCTGAGGCACCTCCATCAACCTTTAATTCCTTTATTTCCATACCTGAGTCTTCTTCCATAACACTTAAAATATCATAGGTCTGATATGCTATGGCTTCCAAAGATGCTCTGATTATGTGGTTTCTTGTTGTACCACGGGTCAGACCAAAAATGCTTCCCCTGGCGTTCATATCCCAATAGGGTGCTCCTAAGCCTGTGAAGGCTGGAACTATGAATACACCACCGTTCCCTTCAGTGTTTGCTGCGAAATAATCAGTATCCTTGGCATCCTGGATGAATCTTAAGGAATCCCTTATCCATTGAATCAAAGATCCACCAGTAAATATACTTCCTTCCAAGGCATAATTAACCTTATCCCCTATTTTAGATGCAATTGTGGTAATAAGCCCATTCTCGGAGCTGACCGGCTTCTCACCTGTATTCATCAGTAAAAAACAACCTGTTCCATATGTAGTCTTAATTGAGCCTTCAGTTGTGCATCCCTGGCCAAATAATGC
>JASDTM010000070.1:0-3457 GCA_041891535.1 Clostridiaceae bacterium | reverse complement strand
GACATGCTGTGGCACGGTCATATCCTGAATCAGATGACAAATTACCCCTGCATAAAACATTGATCTTGTAAGATTCCTCTTCCCAGCAAAAAATACCAGCTTGTCCTTATACTTTTCTGCCTCTGTCAGAGCATCAGAAAATCCATACAATCCCTTTTCCTTGTCGTAATGGTAGAAATGGTTGATGGACTTAAAGTCCTGATCTATCCATGTGGCACCCTCATTCAAAGCCTTTATGTGGTCTCTGTAAAAATCCGCCACCTTAATATACCCTTCATTTTCCAGGATGTGTACAGCCTGGATATTAATGAATCTATGCATCAGACAAGGAGTCTTGAATGCCATCTTCTTAAAGGGATTTGCCATAACCATGAAGCTTTTAGCCAGATTGCCGAAAATCTTCTCCATTTTCTTAGGATGGTATCTTTCCTCTGACTCTTCATCTTTTATTACACTCAGAATTTCTTCGTCTTCAAAATCATCAGCCCTTAGTTCATCATTTTCCTTAAAATCATCGGAATCCGTCTCTGAACTAACAGTGTCATCAATATCATTCCTGATATCAAAACCCGAACTATCTGAGTCTTCTATTATATTTAAATCTTCATTCAACATGAGCACTTCCTCATACTTAAACCTTATTGGTTTTACTACAACTCCAAGGGAATAGATTAAATCAAAATACCCTTAAACCCAACAGAATAATAAATATTTCATAGATCTGGACTAACCATTTTTATCTTTATATGGCACCCTAATTTACATTCCATTACTAATATAGCATGATTTTATAACAATTCTTTTTAGTTTTCGGTTAACTTTTTACTTATAATTAATCCTTCATCCATTATTTAAAAAAGTTCAAGTTAAATCAACCACATTGAATTGCAAAATCCATACTTTATCCATCTTTTTATTTATCCAGATCAAATCTGAAAACTTCATTTCTTATTCTTCTGAATAATGGCGGAAGCTTTACTGCAATTACCTTGCCCTTCATGTATGACAGATATTCATCTGCATCTTTGAAGGTTACTTTATAAGCATAAAGATATTGGAATTTAAGGCCGAATTTATTGTCAAAATACTCATTTACAATCCTGTCACCGTATTTAATGTCCCCAACAATTGGATTTCCAAGATATGCCAACTGTGCTCTTAATTGATGACTTCTGCCTGTTATTAGATTCAGATCAACGAAGGAATAAAGCCCATTGCTTTCCTCAGTTTTAACTCCCATGGCCACTCTTTGACGGCCTTCAGCCATATCCTCATAAATCTTGGATATATTTCTTCCGGCATCTTTTTCAATATAGCCTTCTTTAATACCATCGCTGATTCTGCCCTTTACCAATGCCACATATTCCTTTTGAAGATCTCCGTTTTTAATAATGGCATTCAAGGATTTCAACGCTTCAAAGTTTTTACCGAAAATTACTATACCTGAAGTATTTCTGTCCAATCTATTTACAGGTGATGGAGAAAAAGTGGTTTCATGTTCTGGTGAGTATTCTCCTTTTTCTGCCAAATAGCTTAAAACATAGTCAGTTAATGAAGGGTTTTCGGATCCATCTGGATGGACTAATACCCCCGGCCATTTTTCCAACATCAATATGTTTTTGTCCTCGTAAATCACTTTAAAATCAGCCTGGGCATCTATGAATGTCTTCTTCTCCCTGGCTTTTCTTGATTCTAAATATTTAATCTCAAGAGTATCGCCTTCATTAAGAAGGTCCTTTTCCTTTGCACGGACATCATTCAATCTGACATCCCCTTTTCTCAGTGCTTTATGTATTGCTGACAAGGGAACATCCTTCATCAGCTTCTTCACGAATTTCATCACGTTCTGACCGGCTTCGTTCGGTCCAATTTTTATTATCATTAATTACCCTTCAGGTTGGTGTAATTCCAACCTTTTAAAATGTTATGTCTCATTATATCAGAAATGAATCAACAATTTCTAAACCAGCTTAACTAATGAACTTTCCATGATATATTCAGAAATCTGCCTTGCCGTTCCATTTATCTTTTTAGGAACTATGATATAAAGATCATTTTTCGCCCTGGTAACTGCAACATAGAAAAGTCGTCTTTCCCCTTCATCTCCCTTTAATGATCTTTCATGGGGAATATTTCCCTCCACTGCATTCATAATAAACACATTATCAAACTCCATTCCTTTAGAGCCATGCATGGTGGTTAAAACAACCTTGTCCATGGTATCCTGCTTTAATTCCATTATTCTTCTGTATTCAATGAGCCATTCAATTAAATCAGCTATACTATCGAAGAAAGATATCCTGTCTTTAAAATCCTTGATTTCTGCAATATATCCATGGATGGAGGTATTATTTTTAAATGCAGCCATCTCCAAAAATCTTGAATATTTCAATCCATAAAGTATCCAATCCACTGCATTTTCAGGTTTCATCTTTTTAAGTTTATCCAATTTCTCAATAAAGCTTAAAACCTCTTCTTTTTTATATGACTTATCACAACTGTCCAATAAAATTTGAGCAGGTGTTTTAAAATAATTGTTCCTTATTTCTTCCTTGACTTCTTTAGAAATTCCCAATCCCGCTTTGTCCATGATTCTTAAAAGGGGTTCTCTCCGGTTGAATATTGCAAATTCCATGAATGCAGTAAGGTCTTTAATAATCCAGCCTCCATAAATATCATATGGTTTCTCAATGAGAGAAAAAGTGATTCCGGCCTTGGACAAGGTCCGCATTATTGCCTCCATCTCTTTGTTTGTTCTTACAATAACCGCAGTTGTTTCTGTTTTTGGGATTCTCCCAATCATTTTTGAAACAGCCTCGGCACTGGCTTTCTCATCTAAAACCTTACGAATCTGTATGCTTGTTTTGTCCATCCTTTTATTCAGTATGGATTTTTGATTTCTTTTAACATTGTTGCAGATTATGGTATTAGCACAGGATACTATAGTCTCAGAGCTTCTGTAGTTATACTTAAGATAAAGCTTTTTCCCATCTTTAAAATATTCAGGAAAATTAACCATGGCATCAGTATTTGAACCTCTGAACTCATATATACATTGATCCTCATCTCCAACTGCAAAGAAATAGGAATCAGTTGATATTTCTTGAAGTATTTTAAGTTGAACATCATTTAAATCCTGAAACTCATCAACCATTATCCAATCAAAGGATTTTCTAAGATTCTCCAGGAAAACACCATCCTTTAGCATCTCAATCAAACCTTCTTCTAAATCATCAAAGTCATAGAGCTCATTTGCCCCTTTAAAGTTTTTATAGCACTTTTCTGCTTCATTTATAAAGTAAGGCGGGAACAATTCTTCACTAAAATTATTTGATTCAACTGAAGAATATTGTTTACTCTTTCTTCTTGAAATTTCCCCGATCAGTCTGTCCACCTCATCCGGTGATAAATGGTATTTAAGGATCATTTCCCTCAAAGATAAAAACCTCTCTTTAGT
>JASDTM010000069.1:0-3518 GCA_041891535.1 Clostridiaceae bacterium | reverse complement strand
GGATAAAGGATAATGAAAGCGGTCTTGAGGAGATAGTATACACCGGTGAATTAAAAAAGGAGAACAGCATGAAAAAATTTACCTTTGACGTACCAACCAAAATATTATTCGGACCCGGAGCTTTAAATGATCTGGGTGGTCAAAATATACCTGGTACAAAAGCACTTATTGTAATAACCAAGGGTGCCTCAGTCAAAAGAATGGGATATTTAGACAGGGTAAAAGCCGAGCTTGAAAGAGCAGGTCTTGCTTCTTTAGTCTTTGATGAGGTAAGTCCAAACCCTACCCTGGAAAATGTCATGGCAGGTGCAAAGATTGCAAGGGAAAACTCCTGTGATATTGTTGTAGGCCTAGGTGGAGGCTCTGCAATTGATGCTGCAAAAGCCATTGCCTTTTCTGCTGTCAATTCCGGAAATTACTGGGACTACATGGTCATGGGCAAGGGCGGTAAAAAGAAACAGGAAAATACTCCACTGCCGATTATTGCAATAGCAACCACCTCAGGTACTGGAACAGAAGCAAATCAGGTTTCAGTCATAACAAATGAGGAAAACCTTGAAAAGCTAGGCTATTTCAACGAATCACTATACCCGACCATATCTGTGGTAGATTCAGAGCTCATGGCATCAGTACCACCTATATTTACGGCCTACCAGGGCTTCGACGCCCTCTTCCATGCAGTTGAAAGCTACCTTAACGTAAACAGCCACCCCATGGTTGAGCTTTATGCTTTAAAAGCCGTTGAATATGTAGCTCAGTATCTGCCACGTGCAGTTGCAAATGGAGATGACAAGGAAGCAAGATACTATATGTCACTTGCATCCACCTATGCCGGAGTATTTATGATGACCCTGTCTGCACATGGTATAGAGCATTCATTATCTGCCTTTTATCCAAACCTTCCCCATGGGGCAGGTTTAATGCTGATATCCAGGGATTACCATGACATGCATATTAAAAAAGGCGGAGCACCTGAAAAATATATCAAGCTGGCACGTGCAATGGGAGCGGAGGGTAATGTTAAACCAGAAGATTTCAGTAAAAAGCTTCAGTCCCTCATGGAAGAATGCGACATGGCAGACATTTCAATGAAGTCCTTTAGTATAAAAAGGGAAGATCTTCTTCCAATGACTGAAAACGCCATGGATATTTTCCAAGCTAAATTCTTGATTGACCCTACAAGACTATCAAAGGATGAGGTTTTAGAAATTTTAACAAAAAGCTTCAATCGCGGTTAGATTTTGCCGATATTTTTGATTTGACACTGAGTTATAAGATAAATTAAAAATGGACATCCGGACTTCTGTTTTATTATGGAAGTCCATTTTTATTGTAATTTCAAAAAGACAACTTCAAGAAAACGGCCAGGTGTGGGGTTTTTCTCCGTATTAAAAAATCCAATGGCAGGAGCGAATTTTCTTGTTAAAACCGTATCAATTGTAATAGTTTTAATATTGATTGTTTTCTTGGTTTGTAATAGAATAGGAAAGTAAACTTCCCACGGAAAAGCTTCTTAAGCTTTATATTGAATTGGGATAAGAAAGGGGAACATCATTTTGAAGAAAATTCTTGCATCTGTATTGGCTGCAACCATGGCAATTGGTTTAGCAGCATGTACAAAGACAGGTACTACTACCACTACTGCAGGATCAAATGCAGGTGGAGCAGACTACCACATCGGTTTAGTCACAGGAACCATCTCCCAGAGTGAAGATGAACAAAGAGGAGCAGAAGCTCTTGTTGCAAAGTACAAGAAAGTTGAAGACGGCGGTATCATAAAGCACGTTAACTATCCTGACAACTTTGACAAGGAGCAGGAAGCTACTATCCAGTCAATCGCATCATTGGCAAATGACCCTAAGATGAAGGCAATAATTGTTAACCAGGCAGTTCCTGGAACAGTTGCAGCATTCAAGCAAATCAGAGAAAAAAGACCAGACATACTACTTCTTGCCAACTCTTCACAGGAAGACGTTAAGTCAATCGAAGCCGCAGCAGACATGGTTATCGACCCAGACAACGTAAACAGAGGATACCTGATGATCTGGACTGCTAAACAGCTTGGCGCAAAGAAATTTGTCCACATCACATTCCCAAGACATATGTCCATAGAGCTTCTTTCATTAAGAAGAAACATCATGGAAGCAGCAGCTAAGGATCTTGGAATTGAATTCATCAACGAAATCGCTCCAGACCCAATGTCAGACGTCGGAGTTGCAGGCGCAAAGAAATACATCCAGGACCAGATGCCAGCATGGGTTGAGAAGTATGGTAAGGATACAGCATTCTTCTGTACAAATGACGCTCAGACTGAACCACTTCTAAACAGAGTTGCAGAGCTTGGTGCTATATTCGTAGAACCAGATCTACCATCACCAATCATGGGATACCCTGCAGCACTTAACATAGACCTTAAGGCAGAGGCTGGAAACTGGCCTGCAATCCTTAAGAAGGTTGAAGAAGCTGTTAACAAGACAAATGGTAAGGGCAGAATGGGAACATGGGCTTACTCATACGGATTCACAGGTTCAGAAGGACTTGGAGAATTTGCTAAGGGTGTTTTAGATGGAAAATACAAGAAGGATTCCAAGGAAGATCTTCTTAAGGCATTCGCATCAGTTACTCCTGGAGCAGAATGGAACGGTTCACTCTACAGAGACGCTCAGACTGGAAAAGAAAGTGCTAACCACGTCATGGTTTACCAGGATACATATGTATTCGGTAAGGGCTACATGGGAGCAACAAAGCAGGAAGTTCCTAAGAAGTACTTAGAGATAAAGAACAACTAATCATAACTGTTTAGTCAATAATTTAAATCCTAATGATGAACGGCTGATGAGGCCGTTCATCTATTCTAATTAAAAGTGACACATGAGGTGAACAGATGTCTTCAACAAAAGAACTGCTAAGACTGGAGAACATCGGTAAGGAATTCAACGGTAACAGGGTCCTTAAAGATGTTAATTTCTCTTTGAATGAAGGAGAAATTCTAGGTCTGGTCGGAGAAAACGGAGCAGGAAAATCCACACTCATGAAGATAATCTTCGGTATGAATGTTATCCATGAGACAGGTGGTCATGAAGGGAATATCTATTTCGAGGGTAAAAAGGTCAACTTCAAGAACCCAAAACAGGCTCTTGAGGCAGGCATCGGAATGGTACACCAGGAATTCTCCTTGATTCCAGGATTCTCTGCATCCGAAAATATACTACTAAATACAGAACTTACTAAAAAATCCGTACTATCCCAGATTTTAGGCAAAAGACTTGAAACCCTGGATATGAAAAGGATGAATGAGGCTGCAAAGTCCTCAATAGACAAGCTTGGAGTTTCCATAGATGAGAAGACACTCATCAAGGAAATGCCGGTTGGGCATAAGCAATTTATTGAAATTGCAAGAGAAATAAACAGGGAAAAGGTTAAGCTCATAGTTCTTGATGAACCAACAGCCGTACTTACTGAATCAGAAGCCCTATACCTTCAGGATGCTATGAAAAAGCTGGCAGCCATGGGAATAG
>JASDTM010000068.1:0-3540 GCA_041891535.1 Clostridiaceae bacterium | reverse complement strand
GCCATAGTCATAATGAATTTCTGAGCAAGGTCCGCATGGTCCTGTTCCGATTTCCCAGAAGTTCTCATTTTTACCTAATCTGAAAATTCTGTCCTTACCGATATCTGTCATATTTGCCCAGATATCAAAGGCTTCATCATCATCCAAATATACAGTTGCATATAATCTGTCCTTAGGCAGCTGCAGTACCTCTGTCAGATATTCCCAAGCCCATGGAATAATTTCCTTTTTAAAATAATCTCCAAAGGAGAAATCACCAAGCATTTCAAAGAATGTAGCATGTCTGGATGTCTTACCAACATTGTCAATATCAACTGTTCTTACACATTTCTGACAGGTGGCCACTCTTTTATTAGGTGGAACTTTAGCCCCTGTGAAATATGGTTTTAAAGGTGCCATACCTGCACTTATTAAAAGTAATGAATCATCATCCTTAGGTACTAAACTGAAGCTTGGCAGGACCAAATGATCCTTTGATTCGAAAAAGTTAAGAAAGCTTTTTCTTAGTTCATTAACACTGTACTTGTTTTCCATTTTTATTCCCTCCAAAAAATATAAAATCCTTTTGTCCCTAACAGAAGGGACGAAAGGACAATCTTCCGCGGTACCACCCAATTTATGGCAAATGCCATCACTTTAAGTACACTGACTCCCGAAGAGCTTCCGGTATCTTGCATTAAGGAAACTTACACCAACTGCTTCCCTCTCTGGTAATAGCTTAAACACCATACTTGTTTCGATCAACATCAATATTTAATTATCCATATTATATTTAAAGGTATTGAGTTAAGTCAATACCTTTAATGCCTTCATTTGTAAATGCCAGGTAAACTCTTCATATAAAACTGATGGGTCAAATCAAATAAAATTGATTACTGCCATATAAACAGCAGTTCCCAAGGCAATGCTTAAAAATGTGTTTCTCTTCCATAAATGGATTAACACTGTAACTCCTATTCCTATGGCCTCTGGAAAACCTCTGCTCCCTTTAAATATATCAACGTGTCTGACACAAAAAATTACGAGGGTTGCGATAATTGCAGGAGGTAATACATTTCCAAGATATCTGACTACCTTTGGCATTCCTTTTTTGCCACCAAAAAATAGAAATGGAATATATCTAATCAAATAAGTTACAGCTGATGCTGTAGCCAATATCAAGAGCGATTGTGTAGTGTTCATCTAGGCCACCTCTTTTTTTGACTTAAACAGGATAAGGATGACAACTGCAGTTAAAAGTGAAGGGAAAATAAACTTTTCGGGACCTAAAAGTATGAGGAAAATCACTGAAGTCATCAATCCAAGTATTGCAGGGAAATGATCCTTTGTACCTAACCACTGCTCAACAAAAATTACAGTAAACAAGGCAGTCATTGAAAAATCTATTCCCGGCAAATCAAATGGCAGTGATGAACCGATGAGTCCACCAACAACTGACCCCAATATCCAGTAAAACTGATCAAAAAGAGCGATTAAAAACATCACTGTTTTCTCATCCTCTCCATCCCTTAACTTTATCCCAGTGAGCAAGGAATAGGTTTCATCAGATAAAGCGTGGATCATATACGGTTTAAACCGTCCCATACCTTCAAATTTCTCAACCAATGACAATCCGTAAAACAAATGTCTGGAGTTTACCAAGAATGTCATAATAGCAACCTGAATCAGAGGTGTGCCGGCAACTAAGAGGCTTATTAGCACAAACTGCATGGATCCGGCATATAAAAAGAAACTTATTAAAAATGCCCATATCCAGGAATACCCCGCCTGATTCAACAAAAGGCCGAAGGTTACACCTAAAAACAGATATGCAAATATTATGGGAAGTGTATTTCTGAATGCTGCAGAAATATTAACTTTATTGAGTTTCATATTAATCCTTACCTCCCAATTATACGTATTAAGCCAAACCCTAAGATTATTTTTATTGTCATGTATTTTTATGCAATGTAATAATTATAGTTAAATCCTGTCAATGTGGTCAAGGACAATTTAGTCCAATGGCCTGATACCTTGTACCCTACCATTGGACTAACCGTAAAATAAATATTTTATTTATCTTATATTCTCTATAATTGTTCCGCCACCAAATACTTTTAGTCCGTCATAAAGTACAATTGACTGACCTCTTGTTATGGCTCTTTGAGCCTCATCAAACACCACTTTAATATTTCCGTCTTCCATTGGATATACTGTGCATGGTGACATTTTAGCAGCATACCTGATCTTACCAGTAAGTTTTATAGGTTCAGTCAATTTATCCACTGCAATTAAGTTCACTTCATTTGCAATCAGGGAATTACTGAATAAATCCTCATTTGTACCTACCACTATTTCATTCTTGTCCTTATTAATATCTATGACAAAAACAGGTGAACCAAGTGCCAGTCCAAGCCCCTTTCTTTGACCGATGGTATAATATGCGATTCCCTTATGGGTACCCACTATATTTCCTTTTACATCAACAAAGTTACCTGGCTTTTTTCTGCCGGGTACCAGATCATAAACAAATTTTCCATGATCATTGTCTTCTATGAAACAAATATCCTGGGAATCCTTTTTATTTGCAACTCCAAGACCAATTTCTGCAGCAATTTCCCTGATTTTATCCTTGGTATATTCCCCGCAGGGCATAAGGGTTTGTTTCAATTGTTCCTGAGTTAAATTATAAAGTGCATAGGTCTGGTCCTTATGGTCATCCTGTGCTCTTTCTAATATATATCTGCCGTTTTCCTCGTAAATCTTAGCATAGTGTCCTGTTGCCACATAATCGGCACCTAAGGATTTTGATCTTCTTAAAAGCTCTTCGAATTTGATAAATCTGTTACATGCTATGCATGGATTTGGTGTAGCACCATCCAGATAATCCTCAACAAAATAATCAATTACCTTTTCCTTGAATATTTCCTTGAAGTTCATGACATAATATGGAATTTCCAAAATATCAGCAACCATTCTTGCATCATTAACAGAAGCGAGGGAACAGCATCCGCCTTCCCTCGCAGTATATTCCTCATTCTCCTGCCACACCTGCATAGTGATTCCTATGACCTCGTAGCCCTGCTTTTTAAGAAGATATGCTGCAACTGAAGAATCTACGCCGCCGGACATTCCAACAACGACTTTCTTTCCGTTTGACATCCTATCATCCTTTCAAATGAAAATAATCTTAATAGACTATTTTCTATTCGTGACCATGATCATGGTGATCATGATCTGACTCTGTGTAATCCCATGGTTCTAATCCCTGGGACTGTCTGTAGTTGTTGATTGCTATGTGGATAGCATCCTCAGCCAATACTGAACAGTGCATTTTAACTGGAGGAAGTCCATCCAATGCTTCAGCAACTGCCTTGTTTGTTATATCCCATGCTTCCTCAAGTGTCTTGCCCTTGATCAGCTCAGTGGCCATGGATGATGATGCGATTGCAGAACCACAACCATATGTCATGAAGCTTACATCCTCAATTACATTATCCTTTACCTTTAGGTAAATTCTCATAATGTCCCCGCATTTAGGGTTTCCAACTTCTCCTACTG
>JASDTM010000067.1:2362-3554 GCA_041891535.1 Clostridiaceae bacterium | reverse complement strand
GGGTGAAAAAGACCCTGCAAAAGCCCTTAACATGGGTACTTATTTATCCAGTGCCATTGTTTTGGTTGCTTCAGTGCTTTTAAGCCAATTCAGCTTTAATTCACTACAGCCTGCTTATGCAGTTATTTCTGGTATTTTAGTAGGTGTTCTTATAGGAAAAGTAACAGAGTTCTATACTTCAGATGAATATGGTTCAGTTAAAAAGATTGCTGAACAGTCAGAAACCGGAGCTGCTACAAACATAATTTCAGGTCTTGGAGTTGGTATGTTATCAACAGTAGGACCAGTACTTATAATCTGCTTAGGAATCTGGGTTGCTTATATGTTCGCTGGTTTATATGGAATAGCACTTGCAGCAGTAGGTATGCTTTCAACAACGGCGATGGTTGTTTCAGTTGATGCTTATGGTCCTGTAGCAGATAATGCAGGTGGTATTGCTGAAATGAGTAAGCTTCCTCACAGCGTAAGAGAAGTAACAGATACACTTGACTCAGTAGGTAACACAACAGCAGCTATAGGAAAAGGATTTGCAATAGGATCCGCAGCTCTTACAGCTCTTGCTCTGTTCTCATCATACTCACAGGTGGCTAAGCTCGATAAGATAGACCTTTTGGACCCAATGGTTATTATTGGATTGTTAATTGGTGGTATGCTTCCATTCCTGTTCACAGCACTTACAATGGACTCTGTTGGAAGAGCTGCTGAGGAAATGATCAAAGAGGTTAGACGTCAATTCAGAGAAATGCCAGGTATTATGGAAAACACAGAAAAGCCTGACTATGCAAGATGCGTTGAAATTTCAACAAAGCATGCAGTCAAGGAAATGTTGCTTCCTGGTATCATCGCCATTGTATCTCCGGTAGCTGTAGGATTCTTATTAGGTAAGGCAGCACTGGGCGGACTTTTAGCTGGTTCATTGGTTTCCGGTGTTCTTTTAGCTATAATGATGGCTAATGCAGGCGGAGCATGGGACAATGCCAAGAAGTACATTGAAGGCGGAGCACATGGTGGCAAGGGTTCACCTGCACATAAGGCAGCAGTGGTTGGAGACACAGTTGGAGATCCATTCAAGGATACTTCAGGTCCTTCAATAAATATCCTTATAAAGCTTATGACCATCATTTCATTGGTATTTGCACCATTGTTCAGGAGATAAGAAATAAAATTAAAAACATATAAAATAAAGATGAAC
>JASDTM010000067.1:0-2352 GCA_041891535.1 Clostridiaceae bacterium | reverse complement strand
GATGAACCCATTTTACTCTTCAGAAAGTAAAATGGGTTCATTTATAAAAGTAGTTAATAAAACCTGAATTATTTAAGTGGAATATTTAGCATAACAAAAAATAAACAAATATATTTAAGGCTTACTTAATATATTTGTGAAATATTAACATTTGCTAAAAAACCTTTGATTTTCAAAGGAGTTATATAGGGAAGCAGAGTAAAGTAAAGATAAAGTGAGGGAACCTCGGTTAAAGTCATTTAAACTGAAATAGACAAATCAAAGAGAGTGAGCTTCTATGATATGGTATTTGGGAATGATTTTTAAAGGGGCGATATTTTTGAACAGCATCATAACTCTCGAGGATGAGATTTTTCTTGAAGATGCATATAAAATTTCAGATTGGCTAGAGAATGACCATGTGACAAAATATATATCAGAAGGCAGTGGAATAGGAAGGGAAATTAAAAAGACCATCCAATATACCACCTGTCCGATTGTTACTCATTTGTTCTGTAATGGCGGGAATTTTTACATGATCAAACACAACGGCAGATCCGTTGGGTATTTAAAGCTTATTAAAAAAGAAGCAGATTGCGAAATAGTCATCGTAATTGGTGATGACCGCATGTGGAATATGGGCATAGGTTCAAAAGCACTTAAATTGGCAGCAAACGAAGCTTTCTTCAATTTAAGATATGAAAAGATGATTGCTAAAATCAAAGAAGGGAACGAAGGCTCAAAGCATATTTTTGAAAAAACCGGCTTTACAGTAAAAGAAGTTAGAAACTCTCACCATATCCTTGAAATGGAAGTAATGGAATTCCTGAAAAAAGCTGCCTAATTCAATACAAGTTTATTTAAAATACTGTTATTTCAGCTGCACAAAAGTGCAGCTTTATTATTTTCAAAATTGAATGACAAATTCTCTATATTCTATTACTTGATATTGGTTTTTTAAAGAAATCTGCTGAATTTTGTTAACAATATTATTATGAATTACTCAGGTTTTGCAACTATATTTTGGAATTATGTTATTGGTAATTGGAATATAATATAGGTGTACTAACGTAAATAGAATTAAATTCAGGAGGATGGGAATGGTAAGAGATATAAAAGAGATTATCAATGGATTCAACGGCAGAGATGGGGCAGGAGTTAATCTTGTCAGGGTTTTAAGCAGTGCAACTATTAAAAAGCTTGATCCTTTCTTGATGTTGGATGTTTTTGATTCAGATGATTACAATGACTATATTTTAGGTTTCCCTATGCATCCACACAGAGGCATAGAGACAATAACCTATTTACATTCAGGTGAAATTGACCATGAGGATTCATTGGGAAACAAAGGTAAGATTCTACCCGGTGGAACTCAGTGGATGACAGCAGGCTCTGGGATTATGCATCAGGAGATGCCTCAGAAGTCAGACAGGATGATGGGATTCCAGCTATGGCTTAACATGGCTGCTGACACTAAGATGATGCCTCCGAAATACAGAGAGGTTGATGGAAAGTCAATGCCTGAATATAAGGGTGAGGGGCTCACTGTAAGAATTGTTTCCGGAAACTATGAGGGTGTTGAGGGAGCTATTGCACCAGACTATATCAAGCCTGAAATATATGATGTTAAGGTAGCTGAAGGTGCACAGTTCAAGATGAAGGTCAAAGAAGGGGATACTTCCTTCATGTTCATATTCAGAGGAAACGTAGTATTCCCTGGTGGAGAAAATGTCCATCAGAAAAATGGAGTTCTATTGACCCAGGGTGATGAGATAGTCCTTACAGGCGGAGAAGGTGGAGCAATATTCATGTTTATAACAGGCTCTCCAATAAATGAACCAGTTGCATGGGGCGGACCAATCGTTATGAACACAAGAGAAGAGCTTCAATTGGCTTTCAAAGAGCTTCAGCAGGGTAATTTCTTAAAAACAACTGAAGTTGAAGGTTTAGATACTTTAAAGTAAATATTAATAAAATAAACACCAAGGCAAATTTGCTTTGGTGTTTATTTTACTAAAAATGACTTACTAAATTATACCTCTGTTTACCAGTTCATTTAAGAAATATGGCATCTGGATTCTCCACCATGGCCAATCATGGTCAACATCATTACCCCAGAAATCAATCCAGGCTGGGATGTTCTTTTCTTCGAAAATCTGCTTCATTGCCAGAGTGTCTTTTATTGTGGTTTCCTCCCATCTTCCTAGTCCGGTACAAAGTATCAGATGGTTTTGTCTGTATTGCTCCAAAAACCAAGGATCAGAAAGGTTCTTAAGATAGTCCACGGGGGAATTTAGGTAAACATCAAATTCATTCAATGCTTCACCTGTTAATAATCTTAAATCATAAATACCACTTAAAGAAATTCCAATG
>JASDTM010000066.1:0-3575 GCA_041891535.1 Clostridiaceae bacterium | reverse complement strand
CATATACCAATTCCAATACACTCACCATTGCCTGTTCCTTTGGGGAAGCAAAGTTACCTTGTGATATTATACTGTCCAGTTTTTCCTTGACAGCACTCTCACCCTTTAAGGCAAGCTCTAAATCAAAGTCCTTTGCCCTTACGGTAAAGTAGGTGGCGTAGTATTCCAATGGAAAGTAAATTTTATACCAACCTACTCTTACAGCCATGGTTACATATGCAACAGCATGGCCTTTCGGGAACATGTACTTTATTTTTTTACATGATTCAATATACCAATCCGGAACATTATAGCTCTTCATGGTGGCTTCTTCAGCCTCTGTAAGACCCTTTCCCTTTCTTACCTTCTCAGTAATATTGAAGGCTTCCTTCGGAGGCAATCCACAGCCTATTAAATAAAGCATGATGTTATCCCTTAAGGAAATACAGCCCTCAAGATCAGTCTGCCCGGTTTTTATATATTCCTGTGCGTTGTTAAGCCACACATTTGTACCGTGGGACAAGCCTGAAATCCTGACTAAGTCAGAGAAGTTCTTGGGCTTTGTATCCAAAAGCATCTGCCTTACAAATTTAGTTCCAAATTCCGGAATACCATAGGTTCCAACAGGACAATCCAGTTCTTTTTCCGTGACACCCAAAGCCTTTGGGGAGCTGAACAATGAAATTACTTTTTCCTCATTCAATGGTATGGTCTTAGGATCTACACCCGTCAGGTCCTGGAGCATCTTAAGCATTGTCGGATCGTCATGACACAGTATGTCAAGCTTTAAGAGTCTTCCGGATATGGAGTGATAATCAAAATGAGTTGTTATGATATCTGTGTCGTTATCATCTGCAGGCCTTTGAACCGGAGTGAAATTATGAATATCATTGTCAGAAGGAACAACCATTATTCCACCTGGATGCTGCCCTGTAGTTCTTTTAATTCCTGTGCATCCCTTGGCTAGTCTTTCCATTTCAGCCTTGTTAAATGCAATTGAATTATCCTCATAGTATTTTTTCACATAACCCATGGCGGTCTTTTCAGCTATGGTTCCTATTGTCCCGGCTCTGAAGGTATAGCCCTTTCCAAATATTTCCTCGCAGTATTTATGGACCACGGGTTGGTAAACACCTGAGAAGTTCAAGTCTATATCAGGTTCCTTGTCACCCTCAAATCCAAGAAAGGTTTCAAATGGTATGTCGTGCCCCTCTCTTCCGAGTTCATGTCCGCATTGAGGACATTTCTTTGGTGGAAGATCCACACCTGACGAACCACCCAAGGATTCTATGAATTCAGAATACTTGCACTCAGGACACAGATAGTGGGCCTGTAGCCCATTAACCTCAGTTATATCAGTAAATGTTGCAACAAGAGACGATCCTACTGATCCCCTTGAACCAACTAGATATCCGTCATCCAGGGATTTTTTAACCAGCATATGTGCAACAAGATAAAGCACGGCATATCCGTTACCGATTATTGAGTTAAGCTCCTTGTCCAATCTTTTCTGGACAATTTCAGGAAGTGGTTTTCCATACTTTTTATATGCCGTATCCATGGTCATATTCCTGATTTCGTCCTCTGCTCCTTCCATTTTTGGCGGGAAGGTCTCTTTTGGTATTGGAAGAATGCTGTCGAGCATTGAAGCTACTCTGTTAGGTTCATCAATAACTACTTTTTTAGCCATTGCATCACCAAGATATGAGAATTCATCCAGCATTTCCTTTGTGGTCAAAAACGGCAGTGGATTCTTGCTTAAGTCAGATGTGAAGCCCTGGCTGTGTTTAATAACTCTTCTATATATCTCATCTTCAGGATTAAGCATATGAACATCCCCAGTTGCAACAACTGGTTTGTCATAACGCTTACCCATTTCAATAATCCTGCGGTTGATGTCCTTTAACTCTTTTACAGTGCATCTGCCCTCTTCTAAAAGATACTCATTATTTGAAATTGGCATAATTTCAAAGTAATCATAAAATGCTGCAATATTATCCACATCCTTGTCACTTCTGCCATCCAGGATGCTTTTGAATAACTCTCCATTCGAACAAGCTGAACCTAACAGAAGGTTTTCTCTGGACTTTTGAAGCAGACTCTTCGGAATTCTTGGATTCTTATTAAAATATTTTAAATGTGATATTGAAATGAGTTCATAAAGCTTTTTCAAACCAGCTTGGTTCTTAGCATAAATAATGACGTGTGAAGGCATTCCCTTGCTGATATCAAAATTTTGAGAATAATCAACATTAAGGGAAAGCATATCCGTTATACCCTTTTTTTCAAGCTTTTCAAAGGAACGCAGAAGTATCTGTGCAGTAGTCTCAGCATCATCAACAGCCCTGTGATGGCTGCCCATGAATATATTAAGATGTTTTGCAATGGAATCTAGCCTGTGTCTTTTAAGCTCAGGATATAAATATCTGGCCATTGATACAGTATCAATCTGGGGATTATTGAATTCCAATCCCATATCCTTTGCCTTCGTCCTAATAAAACCCATGTCAAAGTTTGCATTATGAGCTACTAAAACAGTGTCTCCAACAAATTCCAGGAACTCAGGCAATACTTCATTTATTTTTCTTTGTCCATAAAGCATTGAGTCTGTGATGTTTGTCAGTTCCACTATCTTTGCAGGCAGTCTGACTCCAGGGTCCACAAAGGATGAATACCTGTCCTTTACAATCCCATTGCTGATTCTTACAGCTCCAATTTCTATTATCCTGTCATTGACATGTGAAAACCCTGTGGTTTCCAAGTCAAACACAACAAAATCCCCCTTGAAATCAAGGGGCTTATCTGAATTGTATAAAGGTGTCAAATCATCAACCACGTATGCTTCAACACCATAAAGGATTTTTATTTTACCCTTTGCCTCCAGCATTGCATCAGGGAAAGCCTGAACTACACCGTGGTCAGTAATACCTATGGCACTGTGACCCCATTTTATTGCGGTTTTGACAAGATCTTTTACATCTACAACTGCATCCATAGCGCTCATGAAGGTATGTGCATGAAGCTCAACTCTTTTTTCTTGTGCCCTGTCATTCCTCTCCACAATTTCCTGCTTTTGGATATGGTTGATTTTAAGACAGAATTCTTTGGACCATGCATCAATGTCAGTTGAACCTTTGAGCTTTGCAAATATTCCTTCTTTTAAACCCTGGGCCTCTCCTTTTTTCAAAAAGCATTTGCACATTATAGAGCCAGTATTATCAGATACGTACAGTGTTCTTAATATGGTTCCGTTCTTTAATTCTTTTTCATCAACCTTGAAAATAACACCTGATATGGCAACATTTTTTAAGCCTTCAGTCAAATCCTTAATATCAGTCGGAACATCCTTTATTGGTTTTCCAAGGATTATAGTGTCATCATCGTCCTTGATGTCCTTTAAAGGCATCTTTTTAGGCGTATATGGAACTATCTCAGGTTCTGAAGTTTGTTGTACCTTCGGTTTGGTATTTACATCCTCGATTTTTCTGTTGCCATTGCTGTTTCTATTCTCAAACTCTGAAGTATTTCTGGTATTATCATCAAAAGCAATCTGTGTGACTGCCATACTTGCATCATGAATAATATCTATTTTGCAT
>JASDTM010000065.1:0-3597 GCA_041891535.1 Clostridiaceae bacterium | reverse complement strand
GACTATACACAAATAAATAAGTATAACAGAAATGAAATATGTGCCTTCATTGAACCCAGAAACTTAGCGATGAGCTCTTCCTTTGAAGGAAGATCTGCAAGTGCTTTGATTTCTTCGGCATTATATACATGTCCACCGACATATCCGCCCTTGATCTCAAGCTTCTTTTTATCAGCGATGAACTTCTTCAATAGCTTTGCAGCTGTTACTTCGTCAGCTCCGAATGCAAAAGCGTTCGGTCCGTCAAGTAGTTCAACAAATCCTGTGGTTTCCTTGTCCTTCATAGCCAAGTCCACCATTGTGTTCTTAAGAACCTTGTACTGAACTCCGTTCTCTCTCAACAGCTTTCTAAGTGCTGTGTCTTCTTCAGTGTTTATACCCTGATAGTTAACTACAACCAATGACTTGGAATTGTCGATGAGTTCTTTGATTTCAGAAACAACTTGTTCTTTCTGCTCTCTGATTGTTGCCATATGTACACCTCCTTGTGAGTGACATTAAGTAAAAAGGATCTTTTCCGAAACGAAAAAGATCCTGAATATACAGTATATATTAGTTTCTTCCTCGGCTGGATTTATTTTTGTACCTGCTTTCTCCGGAAAATATTATGTTTTGTTTTATTCGCTTAATCAGAATATCATCTATTCTGTTTTAAGTCAATTTTTTTTAGAACTTACCTGTTGCTATCTTAGCGCCTGGTCCCATTGTGGATGAAACTGAGATAGACTTTAAGTACTGTCCCTTTGCAGCTGCTGGCTTTGCCTTAACTATGGCATCCATAACAGCCTTTAAGTTAACATTAAGCTTTTCAACGCCGAAGGATTTCTTTCCAATCGGAACGTGGATTATAGCTGTCTTATCAAGTCTGTACTCAACCTTACCAGCTTTGATATCCTCTAAAGCCTTTGCAACGTCAAATGTTACAGTTCCTGACTTAGGGTTTGGCATAAGACCCTTAGGTCCTAACACTCTACCTAAACGACCGATGGTACCCATCATGTCTGGTGTAGCTACAACAACATCAAAGTCGAACCAGTTTTCCTTCTGGATCTTATCTACCAAGTCCATATCTCCAACATAGTCTGCTCCGTTGTCTCTTGCTTCCTGAGCCTTTTCGCCCTTAGCAAATACAAGTACTTTAACAGTCTTACCAGTTCCGTTAGGTAAAACAACGGCACCTCTGACCTGCTGATCTGCATGTCTTGGGTCAACACCCAATCTTACATGTAGCTCTATAGTTTCATCAAATTTAGCTCTGGCTGTCTTAACTGCCAGATCCAAAGCCTCTTCAGGGCTGTAAAGCTCTGCTCTATCTATGAGCTTAGCGCTTTCAATATACCTCTTTCCCATTTATCTTTGCCTCCTTGTGGTTATAACGGGTTTAACCTCCCACTTAACGTGAGTCCAATATCCTACTTATCTTCTACTGTTACGCCCATACTTCTTGCAGTTCCGGCGATCATAGCCATAGCGGCTTCAACGGATGCTGCATTCAAGTCAGGCATCTTTGTTTCTGCAATTTGTCTTAGCTGTTCCTGTGTCAGTTTTGCAACCTTTGTTTTGTTAGGTGCACCTGAACCTGACTCCAAACCGACTGCCTTCTTTATAAGTACAGCTGCCGGAGGTGTCTTCAGAATAAAGCTGAAGGATCTGTCTGCATAAACAGTGATTACTACCGGAATGATATAACCCATCTGGTTCTTAGTCTTTTCATTGAATTCTTTACAGAATCCCATGATGTTAACTCCATGCTGAGACAAGGACGGTCCAACCGGTGGTGCCGGGGTCGCCTTTCCTGCAGGAAGCTGTAATTTGATCATTCCTGTGACTTTCTTTGCCATTAGTATTTCCTCCTGTATTGTGGTAATTTCGGCCGGTAATAACCGACCTCCCACTATAAAAGCCAACTGGCTTTATAGGCTAATTAAGTTTTTCTACTTGGTCAAAGTCTGTTTCCACCATGGTTTCACGGCCAAACATAGCAACTTCGATCTTGATTTTGCGCTTTTCTTCATTAACATCCTTGACCGTACCTGAGAAGCCCTTCATAGGACCTTCATTGATCTGGACGTATTCACCGACAACAATGTCGATTTTTGCTTTTACTTCCTTTATCCCCATGGATCTAACTTCATTTTCGGTTAAGGGAACAGGGCTGTTTGATTTAGCTCCTACAAAGCCCGTACATCCTCTGATGTTACGGACAACGTACCAGCTCTCTTCAGTCATAATCATTTTAATCATGACATAGCCCGGGAATTTTTTTCTTTGGACGACTTTTTCAGATCCGTCGTCCTTTCTTTCAATGACTTCTTCAACCGGAATCTGTACGTCTTGGATCAAATGCCCGAGATCTCTGTTCTCTATTGCTTTTTCAAGATTTACTTTAACCTTGTTTTCGTAACCTGAATAAGTATGAACCACATACCATCCTGCTTTGCCCATTTCCATCAGATTCTACTATCTCCTATAGTCCCAGAATATATCTGAAGACAAGTCCTATAATAAAATCAGCTACTCCGGTCATAAGGGCGTAAGCAATAACAACGACTGCAACAGCAGCCAATGCTTTTTTTACCTGTTCCCAAGTGGGCCAGGTGGTCTTTCTGATTTCGGCCCTAACCTGCTTTAAAAACTGTAGGATACCACTTTTAGAAGCCATGCTTTCACCTCAAAAAATTCTTACTTTGTTTCCTTATGTGCAGTATGCTTCTGACAGAACTTACAGTACTTCTGCATCTCAAGTCTTTCAGGATCGTTTTTCTTATTCTTCATTGTATTGTAGTTTCTCTGCTTACATTCTGTGCAAGCCAAAGTGACTTTAACTCTCATAATTGCACCTCCGATATTCCATATTAAATAAAAAGGATAAAAATAATATGTCCCCTGGACATATCACTTTGTAACTTTATCACAAACCATGCGGAAAAGCAACATAAAAAATATCCCAATTAATGCATTTTCCATTATACCACTCCCGTGGGAGTTGTGGTAAAAAATATATGATAAAAGTTGGGCTAATCGCTCAGCTGTCCAATTTTCACATATGAAATATGCATCCAGGGGATATTTTTATACTGGTACTACCGATTTTATTGTTTGTTAGTTTAAGAATTTTTCCTTCTTTTTCTTTTTAGCAGTGATGAAGTTAATCACGTTCTCATCTTCCTCTGCCAAAAGATCCGCTTCATTCTCATAGAAGTCATCCAAGAAATCCATGTCTTCTTCATCAATTCCTGATAAATCCACCCAACGGCTGGCTAATTTTATTTCATCCTCCATGTCGGTGTCATCTACTATATCAACACCCATAGCTTCAATCTCAGTTCTTGTATAGCCTTTATAGCCAAATCTTGGGAGATCAAAAAGTGCATTTACAAAATGAATGAAGGACATGCCCTCTTCATATTCCTCCAGCTTGAATTCTTCAATGAGGTAGTCATTTATGTACCTTCCATTTGGATCCTTCATGGAAATTATGAGGGAGGTCAAGAATGCAAGCTCATTGAAAGGTTCAGTTTTATCCAAGGGATTCTTAAATATAAATGAGTCGGTGAGATAGGTTGTTAAAATTAAGTAGTCATTGGTTGTTATGCC
>JASDTM010000064.1:0-3609 GCA_041891535.1 Clostridiaceae bacterium | reverse complement strand
CAGAACAGAAGACTTAAACCAACCTATTTTGGAGAGATTTATATAGAAAAAGCCAGACAAATCCTGAGAATAGTCAATGACTTCAAAGAAGAAATGGACTTCATGAGAAATGGTGCAAGAGGAAAGATAACATTTGGTATCCCGCAATGGAGATCCCCTATTATTCTTCCTGTATTGTTACCAGCGTTCAGAGAAAAATATCCTGATATTGAAGTAAGTATTGTGGAAGAAGATTCTGAAGAGACGTTGATCAACCATTTAGACAAGAACAAAATTGATTTTGCCATAACCAGCGGAGAATATGAGGATCATCCTTATATCAAGATTGGTGATGACAAGGTGCTGTTATGTGCGTCTGAGAACAACCCTATTTGTGCCGGTCCGGAACCAGAACCTGGTAAATACAGGATGATAAAGCCTGAAGCACTTGCTCATCAGATATTCCTTTTCAAATCAGATGATGCTGATGCAAAACAAATGTCTGACAGCATTAAAAAGGTATTCCGCTTAGGTTCAAGTCAGTTCATGACCTTGAAGAACTCTGAAGCTGCATTCCTTTTGGTAAAACAGAATTTCGGTGTTACATTGATACCTGAATCCAGAACCAAAAATATGGATTTAACAGGACTTTGTCTGTGTGAGATCATTGGAAATCATTTCTCAAAGGAAATGGGTATTTTAAAGAGCAAGGACAACAAGCAATCTGAATTCTCTGATATTGTTATTCAGATGATTGATGAACTGTTCTCCACCGATTGGTCAGGTCCAAGGTAGAATATTTAACATGATATAAAAATAATTAATTAAGCCCATGGGAATCAAAATTTTTATTCCACATGGGCTTAATTAAATTTTATACAATTATATATATGGTATCTTTTAAATACTTTATGATACACATGTATTATTTATCGGAATAACAAGATATTTTCTAATCAAAAATTAGCTTCTATTCTGTTCAATCCTTCTTCAACCGCTTTTTTAGATACAGCTTCAGATACAGCCACTGCTGCTCTTAGGTCGAATGGATCCGGAACTATATATTCTGGTGTAAGTTCATGGTCATGGATAATTGATGCAAGACCTTCTGCTGCAGCAATGTTCATTCCCTCTGAAATCTTTCTTGCCCTGACTTTTAAAGCTCCTCTGAATATCCCCGGGAAAGCCAAAACGTTATTTATCTGATTAGGATAATCTGATCTTCCTGTACCAACAACTGCTGCACCTGCATCCCTTGCATCTTCATAAGAAATTTCAGGCTCTGGATTTGACATGGCAAATACAATGGAATTCTTCTTCATTGATGCAACCATTTCCTTGGTTATTGTTGAACTGCTTGATACTCCGATAAATACATCAGAGTCAGCCATGGCATCCCCTAGAGTTACATTTAAGTTGTCCTTGTTTGTAAGCTCCAATATCTCTTTTTTAACTATATTGTAGCCATACTTTTCATCGTTATCCTTTGAAATTATACCCTTGCTGTCAAAGGCATAGATCTTCTTGACACCCCAGTTGCTCAGCATCCTGACTATTGAATAACCTGCTGCTCCTGCACCTGCAACGGTGACTGTCAAACTCTTTGGATCCTTTTTAACTATCTTGCATGCATTTATAAGGCCGGCTGTCACAACAATGGCAGTTCCGTGCTGATCATCATGAAATACTGGTATATCAAGTTCTTCTTTCAATCTCTTTTCTATTTCAACACATCTTGGAGAAGATATATCCTCAAGATTAATTCCGCCAAATGTTGGGGCAACCAGTTTTACAAATTTTATTATCTCTTCAGTATCCTTTGTATCAATACTTAAAGGAACAGCGTTGACACCAGCAAATTTTTTGAACAGGACACATTTTCCTTCCATTACAGGAAGTGCTGCCAATGGACCCACATCTCCCAATCCTAAAACTGCTGAACCGTCAGTTACAACTGCAACTGTATTTCCCTTCCATGTATAGTTATAAGCAAGATCTGGCTCCTTGCTTATTTCAATGCATGGTTTGGCAACCCCTGGTGTATATGCCAAGGATAAATCATGTTTATTTCCAAGTGGTACTTTTAATTCTGTACTGAGTTTCCCTTTCCATTTATCGTGTGCTTCCAATGCTTCTGCGTAAATATCATACATTTTATATTCCTCCTATGGTAAATCCAGTGAATCCGGATTAATTTTTGTCTATTTTTAATTCTTTTTCAGCTTCTTCAATAATCTTCAAGTTTTTAATAAGCTTTCCGAGGATGAAGTTGTAAATTACTTCGTCCTTAGTAATTTCAGATTCATCCCAAAAATCACCAATGACCTCAGATAATCCAAAAAGCTTGATCAGTTGTTTTTTGTTCTCTCCGGTGACCCTTGAATTCTTATCCATTATGGATAAATTTTCTGCGTAAATTGCTATTTTCTGATATCTGAATACAAGGTCTGAAAGTTTTTTAAGCTCTGGATCGCTCAGTTCTTTAATCATTCCCTTTTCATTTCTTATGGCCCGGACATCCTGAGCAATATTTCCAATCTTTTGTCTGTACTCATCCAAGTCATCCATGATTCCATAAAGATAAATCTTTTCAACCATGGCATGGGTTTCCACAGATAAAGCCTTCATATTTTCCTTTACCTTGCCATATAGCTTTGGTGGAAATACCAGCATGTTAATTCCCGTTCCAATCACAGACCCGATAAATGTGTCCTTCAGCCTGATGAGCATTATGGTTTCCGGTCTCATAGATTTATCAAACAGGATTATTATCATTATGGCTGCAGCAGTAGAAATGGTGGATATATGTACAAACTTATTGTTTATTAATATCAGAAGTATGATGGCTATGGGCACTGTCACTGTTACAGGAAGTCCTGTATAGCTCATAAACAATGCAATCAGTGCCCCAAATGCATTTGCAACAAATCTTGAGACTCCATTGCTGTAAGAATCATGAATTGTCGATTCTACTGATACCAAGGCTGTGAATACCAATACAAAATAGTCTTTTTGACCCATCAGATCTGCAACTAATATGGCTATCAGTACAGCCAGACCTGTCTTTAAAGTCCTTTTTCCAATATGCATCAGTACTATTCGTCACCCTTTGCAACATTATTACCCTTTTTAAGCCACTGGGAATATGAGCCTACATAAAGAATAGGCTTCATGCCTATTTCATCCATTGCGATGAAATTTGCACAGGCACTTACTCCTGAACCACAAGACAGAATAATGTTTCCAAAGCCTTCAGTTTTATTGAATATTACTTTAAGCTCTTCCAATGGCTTTAAGGTACCATCTTCCTTATAAGGATCCATATAGAATATGTTCTTTGTATTTGGGATGTGACCAGCCACATCATAAAGTGGTTCAACATTTCCTAAATATCTTTCATATGCCCTTGAATCAATTACGATTGTATCAGCCAATGGATGTTTTGAATGTTCCAGTATTACTTCATAATCCACTGTAGGCAGATTGCCTTCATTGAGCTTAATATCTCCAAGTTTTTCTGCAGGTACTATATCGGTCTTCTTAAACCCTTCTTCAAGAGCTTTTTTATATCCACCGTGGAGAACAAAAACCTTGTCCACTCCGAAATATGTTAAAACAAACCCTCCACGT
>JASDTM010000063.1:0-3614 GCA_041891535.1 Clostridiaceae bacterium | reverse complement strand
TTTTTTTTTGTTTTTTTTGAGTTTCTTTGGTTGATATTATTCATATGGATTTTTTGAGCTGAAATGGGATCAATCATTTTTAGCATATCATGGACATATTCATTCCCTTTTTCTTTTGCAAGGGCTTCCATCTCATTCCTGAATTCATCATCCTTCATGCTTTGAGAAAAATTCAGATTTTTTATTATACTGTCTATGAATAATCCTGTTCCACCAACTATCATTGGAATTTTTCCGGCTTTATGTAAATCATGGATTATTTTGTTTGTAAGCTCTTTAAATTCAGCAACAGAATATTCTTCATCAGGATTTAATATGTCTACTAAATGGTGTTTAATTCCATCAGCTTCTTCACTGGTTATCTTGGCAGTACCAATATCCATACCTCTGTATATCTGCATGGAGTCGCCTGAAATTATCTCAGTATTTAAAATCTTGGCAATTTTTACAGACAGGGCTGTTTTACCGATACCCGTAGGTCCGGATATTACCAGAACTCTGTTTTCCATTACATTCTTCTCCTGAACTGTTTTTCAAGATCTGCAAGTGGGAAGCGTATCATGGTTGGTCTGCCATGTGGGCAGGTGAATGGTTCCTTTAAAAATCTTAACTCATTCAATAAAATTGTCATTTCCTCAATACTCAACTTATCATTTGCTTTAATCGAAGCCTTACAGGCAGCTGTTGCAATTCTAAGATACTTGACTTCTTTGGTAGTACCCTTGCCAAGGTTTTTAAGATTATCCAGAATATCTGTAAAATAGCTTTTAAGATCAGTTTTCCCCAAGAAGTAAGGTACTTCCCTTATGGATATACTTCTGTCTCCAAAATCCTCAATTGTAAAACCAACACCCATAAAAACTTCTTTGTTATCCATGTATACCATATAATCTTCCATGGTAAGATCCATAATGTACGGTGCTAACAATGGCTGGACTATTATGTGCCTTGATTCAATCTCTTTCACATATTTCTCAAAATTAATCTTCTCATGACATGCATGCTGATCAAATAAATATAGTGAAGAATTGTGCTCAGCTAATATATAGGTTTTATTAAACTGACCAATTACCTGGGGCATTGGAAATTTTTCAGAATTATCATCTCCTTCCGGTGAAGTATAACCAGCTTCTTCCACTTTTACTGATGGAGATTTCAAATCAACAGGAATGGATACTTCATTAACTGAAGGAATTTCATTTGTTCCAGGTAAAATCTCATCTATTGATTCTTTTGTTAGATCAGTATAGATACCATGGTATGTTTCGCTTGAACCTGATTCTTTAACTAATCCATTAATATCCCTATCGCTGAATTTAAAACCGAAATCCGTTTTATCATTTTGAAAAAATGGTTTCGTCGCAGCCATAGTTTCATTGTCAATATCTGATTTTGTGTATGGTAATTTAAAACTTTCAAAATCTAATTTATCCTTATAAAACTCCCTTAAAGCCTTATGGACAGTCTCGAAAACTGAAGTGAACATCAGTCTTTCATCTTCGAATTTAACCTCTGCTTTTTGTGGATGTACATTAACATCAATTGATTGGGGATTAAGGTCAATATTCAATACAAAAAAAGGGAACTTGGAAACAGTAATAAAGGACTTGAAGGCATTTTCCACAGCAATTGCAATTGCCCTTGAATTAACGTACCTGCCATTAATAATCAATGTTTCCTGTGATCTTGTACCCCGTGAAAGTTCTTCATTTCCAATATACCCGTGTATTTTGAAATCCTCATATTGATTTTCAAAATACATGACATTATCAGCAGTCCTTTTGTTATACACCGCCCTTATGACATCAAGTAAATTCCCTGTTCCGTAGGTTTTGAAAATCTGTTTGTCATTGTTAATATATGTTATTGAAACAGATGGGTATGATAAAGCAAGGCGGAGCATGATGTCATTAACTGAACTACCCTCCTTCTGTGGGTTTTTCAAAAATTTCAGTCTTGCAGGTACATTCCAGAATAGTTCACGGACTTCCACCATGGTTCCCTTGGAGATTGGAGAATAGGTAATATACTTCTCTTCTCCACCCTCTATGTATATTTCCATACCATCTCTGTCATCAGCACTCTTTGATTTAAGTAAGGTCTTAGAAACAGCTGCCACAGACGCCAATGCTTCTCCCCTGAATCCCAGGGATCTTATATTGAAAATGTCATTTATATCTTTTATTTTACTTGTTGCGTGTGGCATAAAAGCCTTGGACAAATCGTCATTTCTGATTCCGACGCCGTCGTCTGTGATCTTGATTAAATCTAGACCGCCATTTACAATTTCAACAATAATATTATCTGAATGGGCATCTATTGAATTTTCCACCATTTCCTTGACAACTGAGGAAGGCTTTTCAACTACCTCACCTGCTGCGATTTTAGACGCGGTCTCAGGGGATAGTACATTTATTTTAGACATCAGTTTTCCCTCCCAAGTTTATTTTTCAAACCGTCAAGCAAATTTAAGGCATCCAGTGGACTTAGTTTGTTAACGTCTAAAGACCTTAATTCTTCCAGAACATCTTTTTCGGTTTTATTTTCAGATATTTGTTCAAAATCCATGAAGTTCATCTGGTAAATATTTTGAGCTTTTTCCTTGATTTTCTTTTTCTTTCCGCTGTCTTCAAGTTGCTTTAAAATACTCCTGGATCTTTTGATTACTTCATCAGGAAGTCCTGCAAGTCTTGCAACCTCAACTCCATAGGATTCATCCGCGCCACCTTCAACTATCTTTCTTAAAAAAATTATTGAATTGCCGTATTCCTTAACAGCCACCGAATAATTTCTTATTCCAGGTATATTCTTTTCAAGTTCTGTCAATTCATGATAATGGGTAGCAAAAAGTGTTCTGGCTTTAATCCCATCATCCTCCATCAGGTGCTCTGTGACAGCCCAGGCAATGCTTAAACCATCATAGGTTGAAGTGCCCCTTCCAACTTCATCCAAAAGTATCAGGGAGTATCTGGTTGCGTTTCTTAGTATATTAGATACTTCAGTCATCTCCACCATGAAGGTTGACTTACCTCCGGACAAATCGTCTGATGCACCTATTCTTGTGAATATCCTGTCAGTGATTGATATATTTGCACTCTTAGCTGGCACAAATGAGCCTAATTGAGCCATTAATACAATTAATGCCACCTGTCTCATATAGGTACTCTTACCAGCCATATTAGGACCTGTTATCACCAAGAAATTATTCCGTTTAAAGTCTAAAAGTGTATCATTACTAACAAATTCACCTCTTGGAATCATAGCTTCAACAACCGGATGCCTTCCCTCTTCTATCTTAATAACCCCTTCCTGGTTAAAGACAGGTCTTACATAGTTTCTGTCCAAGGCAACTTTAGCAAAGCTTTGATAGCAATCCAAATCAGAAAGTAAGGCTGCAGTACCCTTAAGTCTTTCAGTCTCTTCCTCCACCCTATCTCTTATTTCAGTAAACAACCTGTATTCCAAGGTACTTAATTTATCCTCTGCGCCCAGGATTTTGTCTTCCATTTCTTTTAGCTCTTCAGTAATAAACCTTTCAGCATTTGCAAGGGTCTGTTTTCTAACATATCTTCCCTCAGGTATTTTGGAATAATTGGATTTGGTTATCTCTATAT